>CAZOEH010000357.1:0-3639 GCA_964578785.1 uncultured Desulfonema sp.
CGGAGGTGAGCCGACCCTTCATCCGGATTTATTTGCGATACTGGCTGCATGCAAGCATGAAGGTATCGGCAGAATTACCATGAACACCAACGGGATCAAAATCGCAGAAGATGAGAGCTTTGCTGAAAAGATAAAAAAATCCGGTGTGCAGATTGTTCTTTCTCTTGATACGTTTGATCCTGAGAAAAGCCGTATCATCCATGGCAAGGACATTTCTGACCTCAAGAGAACGTGTCTGAAAAGACTTGAGTCATTGGATATTCCCACCACGATACTTACTGTCTGCATTAAAGGAGTTAATGAAAACGATGTTGCGGATATTGTGCATAAATACCTTAGAAAACCCTTTGTGAGCAGCATTACCATACAGAACATGACTTTTACCGGGAAAAACGGCAGCAGGTTTTTTCCCCATGAACATATTACAATGGATGAAGTTGAAGAGCTTGTTTCCTTGCAGGAGGGCATTGACTTTAATCATTTTTTTCCTCTTTCCTCATATCATCCGCTTTGCTATTCAGCTGCTTATTATATAGCATGCGATGGACAACTCATTTCTCTTACGCGGATATTGGATAAAAATCTTATAGCGAAACTGTCTGAAAACAGTTACCATCTCAATCCGGACAGCGATATCTCGGTTGAATTCCGCGATGGCATCAACCGCATGTGGGCCTCCGGCACTGACGAAAAGGCGATTGCGGTCCTCAAAAAGTTTCTTGTGGACATGTACCCGAAGGACCGCCGGCTTTCTCAGACCGAAAGAAAGAATATGCTCGAAAGATGGATGAAAATACTTTTAATCCACCCCCATATGGACAGGGACAATTTCGATATTGACCGGGTCAGCTCCTGCGGCGATTTGGTCCCTGATGAAATCGGACGAATGGTCCCTGCCTGCGCATACAACCTTCTTTATCGCCATAAGGACCCTCGTTTTTGGGAGACTCAAACTTGAAAAGGATTTTGCTCAGCCTCATGCTTTTTTTATCTATTATCATTGCCCCATTTCGAGCATTAGCTGGCGGGCCGGTTTCAGTTGAAGAAATACTTGAAAAATCCTATGCCGGTTATGCAAAGGTGAATGATTATACCTGCCTCCTTCACCGCAAAGAGCTTGTTAAAGGCGTACTGAAAGAACATACTACTGTCTTTTTCAAGTTCAAAAGCCCCTCGCGTTTTTACATGAAATGGCCGAAAGGTGAAATCGAGGCGATCTATTCCGAGGGGAAATACAATAACAAAATGGTAATACACGGCGGCTTTCCGTTTAAGTTCATCAGTATTGTTGTCAAACCTGAGGCTGCTTTGAAATATAATCGCCATACAATCAAAGAAGCTGATATCGGTCATATCCTGAATATCATTGAAACTAATTACCGCAAGGCAAAAACTGATACGGAAGCTAAGATCGTCCTGGAAAGCGAGGAAATGCTTGATAATAAAAATACCTGGCGTTTCAAAGCGGTATTTCCTGCCGGGAGTGATTATTATGGACATGTTATCTTCGTTCATATTGACAAGAAACTCTATCTCCCTGTAAAAATCACTGTCTATGGATGGAATATGGAACTTCTTGAAGAATATTATTATGAGGACCTGAAAGTGAACGTAGGGCTTAAGGAAGAAGACTTTGACGTCAACAACAAGAAATATTTATTCACGTTTGGGTATTAATGGAAAAACTCAGCTCATTTCATGAAAAAATAAAAACAAACCGGAAATTGTTTTTGTCTTTTCTGAATGGGAAAGAAAAAACGCTGGAATTTAAAGTTGACTGCGGACTGGAAGAAAGGGTGCGCTTCATTTATAGCATTATATTCCCGGGCATGGGAAAATACCGGTTTTATCTCAAGTTCATGATTGCCAGGATGGCCCAGTATATTGATCACTCTCCTATAAAAGTATTTCTCTACCGCCTGATAGGCATGAAAATCGGGAAAGGTGTATTTATCGCTGCTGACGTTATCCTCGATCCACACTTCCCCTCACTTATCGAGATCGGGGATTATGCTATTATCGGATGGGGGACACACCTCTTTACACATGAATTTGATGGCGTCAAGTACAGGCTTGGCAGGATTACCATAGGTAAGGGCGCTGTCATCGGAGGGTTTAGTCTTATACGAGGAGGGGTAATTATCGGGGAGAATGCACAAGTTGCCTCCAGTTGCATTGTTTATAAAGATGTGCCGAACAACTATTATCTCGACAGTGTCATACTCCTCAACAGGGCGCTCCTCGAAGTTTATAAAGAGGACAGGAATGCCTAAGATTTTTCACCATACGCTGGCGCTTTGTCCGGTATGCAGGTCAAAAGTCTCTGCCCGGATTGTGGAAAAAAATGAAAAAGTCTATCTCGAAAAATTCTGCAAAACACACGGAGTTTCAGAAGCCCTCATCTCCTCTGATGCAAACTGGTATAGGGAAAGTTTACGTTATGTCAAGCCAAGACAGCTTCCGCTTGAAACCAATATAAAGGACTTTAAAGGATGTCCGGAATCCTGCGGTTTTTGTCCCGAGCATCAGCAGCACACGTGTCTGCCGGTCATCGAAATCACAAGCGCCTGCAATCTTGAATGTCCGGTCTGCCTTAAACGCTTCCAAAGTGATTTTCAGCTGGATATAGATGCCTTTGAAAAGATCATCGATACACTTTTCCAGTGTGAAGGCAGGGTCGATATAGTGAATATCAGCGGCGGTGAGCCAACGCTTCATCCTGGACTCAGGGATTTTCTGCTTCTGACAAAAGCAAAAGGGGTCATGCAAACAACAGTTTCAACTAATGGACTCCTGTTTCTTACAAAACCTGAACTCCGCCGGATATTTCGTGACACCGGCACTTTGGTTGCCCTGCAGTTCGACGGCTTTAATTCTCAGACCTATGAGCGCCTTAGAGGAAAAGACCTCTCCGCAAAAAAAAACGAAATCATAAAAATTCTTGAGGGCGAAGGGATTCGTTATTCCCTCGTTGCAACCGTAGCAAAAGGAATCAATGATGGTGAAATAACTGAGATCGCAGATTTCTTTTTTGGCTCGAGAGCGGTAAGCCTTATGTTTCAGCCGCTTGTCCTTACAGGGGCCGCAGAGCAATTTCTGCAGGCAAACAAACTGACAATTTCAGATGTAGTACTTGAATTGGAAAAAAGCCCGTATATAAATAAGGGAGATTTCAATCCCCTGCCCTGTTCCCATTTTTCATGTTTTGCGCTTGCTTATTATTTTATGCTCGGGGAGAACAGATTTTTGGGCCTTAAAGAATTCCTCGGCGATAAGGACTATCTGAATACTATTGCCAACAAGACCCTGCCCGGACTCGATACTGAGGGATTTGATCTCATACGCAACAAACTTTATGATGTCTGGTCCCTTGCTGATTCCGGCTCTCTTGGAGAGCAGGCCTTAAAACGGATCCAGCATGTCATAAGAGATATCAGCAGGGAAGGCTTCTCCTCACCCAAGGCTTTTTCTCTCGGCGTAGAAGCGATGAAGGCCATTTTCATTCATGATTTTATGGATGTTAACACATTTGATTTCGGCCGGCTGATAAAGTGCTGCAATCCCTATCCGCAGTCTGATGGCAGGTTTGTCCCGATGTGCGCTCAGAATGTCTTTTTCCAGGAAAGACCTAATGCCTGG
>CAZOEH010000358.1:0-3635 GCA_964578785.1 uncultured Desulfonema sp.
TACGTTTTTCCTGTCGTATTGACCTGATGCGTTGCCCGATGGCGTGACAGATCTCCTTGGCACTTTCTTCAGGTGTCTTCATAGCAAACATAAGTGTACTTTAAGCAAACATTTGTCAAGAGGAATCTTTATTCGGGCGAAGATGCCGCATAGTTTATGGGATATTCTCTTTTCTAAACGGCATTAAGCCGTAAGCAAAAGACATAAATCCGATGTGTCGCGGTGTTTTGCCGGAAAATGGCGGTGATCAATGCCATGGAAGGACGGTATGCTTGTATTATAACTTATTGAATATAATACTATTGATTACTATGAAAGTCGTGGCATTGAATTCTATTTTGTGCAAGTATAACTACCTGAAGTCAGTAATCCGGCAGAGTCAGGAAAAGTTGATGATATCAAATGGCAAACAGCATCCGACGGCAAAAATAATGTTGACTTATTAACATTATAAAGTAGAATGTAATCGGATGGTTAAGCGAATAGATCTGATTCTGATAATTTTCATCAACTCTAATTATTCCGGAGGTGGTGTCATTGATTAAAAGAATCCATGACAAACTAATTTCATTAGCAAGCCCATTCAGCACTGCGGCAGTATTCCCCCGCATCATTATAAGTTGTTGTATTCACAAAGGAGTATTACTTTAACACGGCGGCGCCTCAGCAGGAGTAAATAGAATTTTTGCATATTTGTGCAGGAAGACTGCACGCTTCCTATCCGGATTTCAGTGGGTGACCTTATGAAAGATGGTAAAAAGACAAAGAAGCAACTCGTGTATGAACTGACGGAATTACGCTCGCAAAACACCGAACTGGAAAAATCAATAAACGGGCATATATCGGCTGAGCGTTCGGTCGAGGAGTCCAACCGCTATGCCGAAAGCATTGTGGAAACTGTTCGAGAGCCCCTTTTGATCCTGGGTGCGGACCTGAAGATCATCTCGGCGAACCGAAACTTTTACAAAACCTTTAAAGTCGCTCCTGGTGAGACGATCGGAAGTCTCATCTATGAACTTGGAAACAAACAATGGGATATCCCCGAACTTCGGAAGCTGCTTGAAGAAGTCCTTCCTGAAAAACAAGCGTTCGACGACTTCGAGGTTGTCCATAACTTCCAGGACATCGGCAGTAAATTCATGCTGCTCAATGCCCGCGAAATATATCGGAAAGATTTCAGAGCAAAGATGATCCTTCTTGCCATCGAGGACATCACCGAGCGAAGGCGGGTGGAGGAGAAGCTCAGGATTTACACCGAAGATACACTCCAGTCCAGCGAGGAACGTTACCGCATTCTGTTTAATGCGATTGATGAAGGTTTCTGTATTATCGAAGTTATTTTCGACGAAAACGAAAAGCCGATCGATTATCGCTTTCTGGTGATAAATCCGTCGTTCGAGAAACAAACGGGACTCATCGGTGCGCAAGGCAAGAGAATGCGCGAGCTTGTTCCGAAGCACGAAGAGTATTGGTTTGAAATTTACGGGAAAATCGCTGTAACGGGCCAACCGTCTCGCTTTGTGAATCGCGCTGAGCAGTTGCACCGTTGGTATGATGTTTATGCTTTCCGTTTCGGGGAACCGGAAAACCGACAAGTCGCCATCCTGTTTAACGACATCACCGAGCAAAAGCAGCTGGTGATGGCGCTCCAGGTGAGCGAAGAAAAGATCCGTAATTATATCGAGTCTGCCCCAGATGGCGTATTTGTTGCGGATGAGACAGGCCGATACCTTGAAACGAACAGGTCCGCGTGCCGGATAATAGGCTATTCCAAAGAAGAAATTGAAAAATTATCCATCCGCGATTTACTTGCCGAAGAATCTTTGGAAGATGGATTATCTCACTTTAATAAATTAGTGGAAACGGGTGCGGCAACGTCTGATCTTTGGTATAAGCATAAAGACGGTTCAAAACTCTGTATGACCGTCAGTGCCGTAAAGCTTTCGGAAACTCGGGTGCTCGGTTTTTGTAAAGATATTACGATGCGTAAAAAGACTGAAGAAAGTCTGAAGAAAACCCTAGAGAGTCTAAGAAAGGCGTTTGGCACGATTGTTCAGGTTATGGTCTCTGCCGTTGAAGCGAGAGATCCTTATACGGCCGGTCATCAGCTCCGCGTTGCGAACATTGCCCGAGCTATTGCCACTGAAATGGGATTACCTCAGGAGAAAGTCGATGGAATCCGGATGGCAGGTTCCATACATGACATTGGTAAGTTATCCATACCCTCGGATATATTGTCTAAACCTGCAAAGTTGACAGACATCGAGTTTTCTTTGATAAAAGAGCACGCCCGGCAAGGATACGAGATACTGAAGGATGTTGAATCTCCCTGGCCGCTGGCACAAATCGTTTACCAGCACCACGAGCGGATGGATGGTTCGGGCTATCCAAGAAATCTGAAAGGAGATGAGATTCTCATAGAGGCCCGCATTATGGCTGTGGCTGATGTTGTTGAATCAATGGCGTCGCACAGACCTTACCGTCCCACTCTCGGGATTAATGCCGCTCTTGAAGAGATTGAAAAAAACAGAGAGACACTTTACGACACAAATGTTGCGGATGCATGCCTGAGATTATTTCGGGAAAAAGGTTTTCAACTTGCAAACGCTTGATTATAAGCGGTAATACTCAACCCAATTCCATACCGTGTTTCGTTGATTTGTAAGTGCTATCGTTAAATCGGAATCAAAGCCGGCAGGATTTAGGGGGAAAAAGACTTTCTTCCTGTAATATCGTTTTCTGATCCTGCGTACCCATACTCCGACCCAAATCATTGACAAACTAGGGGTAATGTGGTCTTCTAAAACCGCTTTTCAACAGACCCATCCGAAATTCTTATGCGTTCTTTTTGGCGCATTACATATACACGTTACTTTGCCAGCCGGGGTTTTTATGCCGGTCTGCATAATACCCTTTGCTAAATTATTCCAAAAGAGACGACGATCTAATATTTATGGGTATATCGCTATTTCTATTGCCGCAGCAACGGCGTGTTATACGGACTGAAAACTGAAATTCCGTGTATTATGCGGATCAATCTAAACATTGTTAGAGAGCGCCATTAGAAATATGGCTATTGACAGCTGAGGGCAGGTCAAAATAGAAAGAGAAAGCGTGTCACTTATCGAGTTTCTTGCTAATGTTGATGCAATCGGAGGTATTGCAGCAGAGACGCGTTCGTATTTTGCATCATCAGGATCTATCATTGCAAATCAGCAAAATCGCTTTCATTTTTTGTTGCAAATATGACGAATGTCACCCAGCTGTCCGTGTCTATTTTGATGCCAGCGTTCCTCCCTATCGCAACAATTAAAAACGACGCAGCAGCAGGCTTTATCGACGACAGCCAATTGACCATGGCGTAGCGCATACTTCCACATAAGGATGCGGATTTCTTTCATTCTATCTGGGATGGGATCACAAATTGATATCAAGTTGTCCAACATTTTGCTTCACCCGATTCGGGCAAAAAAGCGGCCCGAAACAGGTGAGCAAATCGTTATGTGAAAAAAGGATTGGATAAATATGAAAAAATACTTAGAGAAGAAAGAGCTTAACCGGATAGAAAAAAGGGCTATTGAGGCTTTAGCTATTGCGCCAGTGATAAGAGCAGTGTCCCAAAGAATCGGCAAGGA
>CAZOEH010000359.1:0-3633 GCA_964578785.1 uncultured Desulfonema sp.
GCCCTTGCGGTAAACGCTTGAAGAATGGATAGCATTTGCCAGGAGACCTTTTCCCGTTCCCGTCTCCCCCATGATAAGAACGTTAGATCTGCTTTCTGAAATCGAATCGACCTGATCACGAATCTCCATCATTTTGGTGCTTCTTCCAACAATATTTCCGATTATATACCGCTTTCCCTGGCAGTCTTCTTTCAATTTCTCAAAGGCGGTAGTGTTAACAAAAGACGACATCCCGCCTATAGGAAGACCTTTTTGATCATATAAGATGGTAGCGGTGGTACAAATCGTTAGTACCTCACCGGCTTTATTTATAATTTTTTTCTTTTTGGTTATCGGTTTACCTTCTGCCACTGCCATTTTCATGGCACAGTTAGTGAAGCATTCCCTCCTGTCAACAGTCTTGATTCTGGGACAAAAGATGTCAAAACATAATTTTCCGATAGCTTCACTTGATAAAAATCCGGTAATGCGTTCGGCGGCACGGTTAAAGGATGTAATCCTCATGTTGAAATCTATTGTAACGACGCCGTCATTGATGGTATCGAGGATCGCCATCATGAGATTATCTTTCTCAAAAGATATCTTTTCAACAGGGGTCAATTCTTCAATATTGATAGGGGCATTCCCCTCTTGAATTTTAAAAAATGGAATTACTCTTGGTTTTTTTTCCTTTTTAGCCATTTAGTCCTCCACAATAAAGTTTACCTGAAATTATTAACATAATGTTTCATCATCTTCAAAGAATTTATTAATGAAACATATCGTTTCAATAAATGTTTTAAAATTTATTTTTTATCATTGATATTCCTTATCAACCTTCAATAAGTAATTATACCTATCAGGTTTAAAATAACTTAACCCATTAAATTAGCTAATCATTAGCAAGTTTTTTCAAAATCCGTAAATTGGTTTGGATAATTTTCTATCTCTCTATTCTTTATGGCATATGGCTTGCACAGATGTAAGCTCATATTTTGTTTTTGAAGTTTATATGGAAAAGAAAAATGCAAAAAGGGGTATGAAATAAATGAGGGTTAATTTTATTGGGACCGCCGGACTTGTTCCAGGAATGGGATTGACGATAACCGGGAAACGCGGCCAACTGACGATGCAGATCGATAACGATTATTTAATGGAAGTCGGGGATGGGGCACTGAGAAATTTGAATGCTAATGGAACGGATTTAAATGCAATCAAAAAAATCATGATCTCCCATTTGCATTCCGATCATTTTATTGGAATTGTTCATGTGCTGTTCGACATGATGCATGTGAGAAACAGGAAGGAGCCTCTCGAAATTATAGGCCCAAAAGGGATTGAAAAGGCGACCCGCGGATTGATGACTCTTTGTGAGTTGCCGGTAGCCAATGATGAAAAAAGGGGTTATGAATTAAAGTTTAAAGAGCTGGGAGCATTTGAAAATTTTGATGATATTCAAACCGTAAGGGGTTCCCATCCTTCCGAGGCCCATGCCTATCGAATATCACGCAATGGAAGATCCTTATTTTATAATGGGGAGTCAAGCTTCACAAAAGAAGTTCTTGAGCTGGCAAAAGGAGCCAATCTTTTCGTAAGCACTGTCGTAGTACTGGAACCTCACTTATTTCACATCGCTCCTTTAGATGTTGGCCGCGCGGCTACCGAAGCCGGTGCTAAGCGGGTGGCTGTGGTTCACTGGCCGACCGAGTATGAAGGGAAAAGAGATGAATTTGCGAAGTTAATTCATAAACACTTCAAGGGCGAGGTCATTGTGCCGGACGATTTTACTGTAGTCGAGGTTTAAAATTTATTAATAATCATGGGGGGGTAGGCGTGAGTAACGAAAACACAGCAGCTTTGGCCAAGATGGTAGCCACGGGAAAGGCAGATGCCCGGAAATTGGCACAGGAAGCGATATCTGCACGAATTGCTCCGGGGGAGATCCTCAAAGAAGCCCTTATTCCTGCTATGAAGAAAGTGGGAGAAGGAATGCAGGAAGAGGAGTATGCTTTTCCTGAAATCCAGAGTGCTATAAAAGCTCTTCAATCCGTACTGAATGTTTTAAGACCGGCTCTCGAAGGAGCATCCTCTTCGGCAGACATACCGAAATGGGAGGGAACAGGAGAGCTCTATGAATTGGGTGGTCATCTTGTAACATTTCTGAATAAAGGAGCAGGGTTTCAGGATTATGATCTGATTCTGTTTTTTGACGAATGCATAAGAGGATTACTTGAACAGGTGGACCTGCCTTGCCATAAACAAGCAGTATCGACCCATAAATCATAACTTGAAAATCACCATCTGCTTAATATCAGCAAAGGATATTTTGAAGGACGCAATTAAGAAGGAGGCTTAATAAATGGCAAAACCGATGACACCAAAAGAAAGATTGGCGGCGGTGGACGAGTTTCGCGAACCGGATGTGATGCCGGTATTCCCCCGAATCATGGCTCAGGCGATCTATGGAAAAGGTTTGATGCTTGGCGACATCTCCACGAAGACGGAGATCAACGGAGAAAAGGTTGCCGAGGCCTTTCTGGAATCGGTAAAAGAAGTAGGTTATGACTGGCCTTTCGGGGGTTACATGGATCATGGATTTGGAGTCCCCCCCCTCGGAGGAACCCTGAAAATTCCCGATAAATTTGGAGTGAGTGTCAGTATCGATGAGCCTGTCATTAAAGAAAGGAGTGATTGGGCCTCCGTTCAGAAGATGCTTCCGCTTGATCCTATGAAGGATGGGCGGTGCCGGGGAACCCTCCAGTCGATCAAGATCATATCGAAGGAGATCGGTGATACACATCCTCTTTTCGCGGCCTATTATACCGGGATTACGGCGGCCAATATCCTCTTCCGCAAAGTATCAGACCTTTCACTCGATGCCTCTGAAGAACCCGAGTTTGTGGATGAGCTATGCAAGGCGGCAACTGCCTGGTGCAATGACTGGATCAGGGCTCAGTATGAGGCAGGCTGCAACAGTTTTTGCTACCTGGGCGATCATTTCGGCACTGATTTAATATCGCCAAAGATGGGAGAGCGTTTTATTCTTCCCTATATTGCAGACACCGTGGCCATGGTAAAAAAGGAATTCGGGCAAAAGACTTATCTTCATATCCACGGCAATTTCAAAGGGCCGAAGGCTTATAAACCCCTTGAAAGGCTTGTGAAAGAGGCTGGCGTAGCCGGGTTGCATATGGATGAGAAACATGATCCCAAGTGGATCAAAGAAAATATCGTTGAGAGATGGCACATCCCCGCCGGAATTATAGTCCATGGGGCGGATCCCATCCAGAGTGGTCCTCCTGAGAAGATCGATGCTCATGTAAAAGAAGCCATCGAGGCCATCGGAACACCGGGTCTTGGCTACTTTATGGCGCCCAGTTGTCAGGTCCTTCCGGATACATCTAATGCAAATTTCAAAGCATGGGTGGATGCTACTCATAAATATGGGAAGTATCCTTTAGGATCCTGGAAGAAGAGCTAAACTTTAAAGGGGAATAGAATAAAATGAGCCAGTATATAATCATTATATTTGGATTAAGTGTTCTCTCCGTAATATCAGGAATGTTAGGACTGGGGGTGGCCTTTTCGGCGGTTCCTTTCCTGGGATTGTTCCTTCCAGATCTTGTCCACCAGGTTCAACCGTTAAGCCTTCTG
>CAZOEH010000360.1:0-459 GCA_964578785.1 uncultured Desulfonema sp.
GGAACCTATGAAGCCGGTATGGATTTAAAAGATATCGCTGCCATAAAGGAAGTTCAGTGGCGCGTAGTTGCAAATCCTGATGACATAAAAATATTTGAAGTCTACAGAAGATTCGCCCCTGTGAGTGGAATGAACCGCGGCGACATGATGCGAAGATGGTTTAATCCGGGTTGCAATATCGACAATCCCCGGCAGGAGGATCTTATAATATTCGTCGGTCTCGATATGTCGGCCGTTGAAGAGGCGCGGATCGCGGATATGAAACACTCGGTCATCATGGGAATTGTTCTGCTTCTGATCGGTTTTGCGGGTGTTGTGCTTCTTTTCATGGCCCAGAGCTACAGGAGCGCAAAGGCCTCTCTTTCCCGGATACAGGCTTTTTCTGATCATCTTGTCGAGAAGATGCCGATAGGTCTCATTGCAGTGGACAAAAACATGCTGATTGCTCTGTCCAACAAT
>CAZOEH010000360.1:469-3229 GCA_964578785.1 uncultured Desulfonema sp.
AAAAGATTCTGCCTCCGGCTTTGTGGAAGCTTATCTCAGGGCCGGAAGACCGGAGAGGAGTTATTGAAACGGAGATAGAGTGCATATTAAACGACGGAAAGACCGTGCCTCTTGAAGTCAGCGCTACTGAACTGAAGGATGAAAAAGGAAATTTTCTAGGTTACATAATTCTCTTTAAGGATTTAAGTGAAGTCCGCTCACTCCGCAGGGAGATTGCAAGAAGCCAGCGCCTTGCATCACTCGGCAGCCTGGCGGCGGGTGTTGCGCATGAAATCAGAAATCCATTGAGTTCTATCAAGGGATTTGCCGTCTATTTCAGGGAAAGGCAGGAGAAAGAGGAGGATAAGAAGATCGCTGGGATCATGATACAGGAGGTGGACAGGCTGAACAGGGTTGTAAGTCAGCTAGTCGAGCTGGCAAGGCCGGTTTCTGTTTCAAAAAAGCCTGTTTCTCTCCGTACCGTCATTGAAAACTCCCTCAAGCTTCTGGAGAGAGATGCTTCGGAAAAGAAAATTGAAATAAAGACTATATTCATTCCGGAGGAGATCGAAATCGCTATTGACGCGGACAGATTCAACCAGGTTCTTTTAAACCTCTATCTTAATGCCATCGAGTCGATGGAAAATGGCGGCAGGCTTACCGTTTCGCTTTCTGAAGGAGAAGGGGGGGCAAACATAAAGGTTTCGGATACAGGCTCGGGTATCGGCGAAAAGGAGATCCCCCATATTTTTGATCCGTATTTTACGACAAAGGCGACGGGAACAGGCCTTGGGCTTGCCATAGTCTACAATATACTGGAAGCGCATGACGGCAAAATCGCGGTTGAAAGCCGCTCCGGGGAAGGTACGACTTTTACGATCTTTTTGCCCGGTACAAGGCAGGGATGATACAGGCATGAAGCAGATAAACAGAATACTTGTTGTTGACGACGATACCGCGCACCGCACAATGCTGCGTGCGCTTATCGGCGGATGGGGATATGAGGTTTCGGAAGCGGACGACGGGTCGACCGCAATAGCGGAGGTTAAGAAAGAACCTTACGACCTTGTTTTGATGGATGTAAGGATGCTGAAGGTCTCGGGAACTGAAGCGCTCAGGGAGATCAAATCGTTCAATCCGGCAGTTCCCGTTATAATCATGACGGCGTATTCTTCGGTTGAATCCGCAGTTTCGGCGATAAAAGACGGGGCATATGACTATCTTACGAAACCGATCGATTTCGATAAGCTGAAGCTCTCCCTTGAAAGGGCCATGGAGCATATTAATCTTAAAGAAGAGAACCGCATTCTCAAGGAAAATTTAGGGATCAGTTTTGACAGGCGGAGTATTATAGGGCACAGTCCTGCAATGGCAAAGCTCCTTGAGACAATCGCCCTTGTTGCTCCATCCGAAGCCACCGTGCTCATCACTGGCGAATCGGGCACCGGCAAGGAGCTTATCGCAGGCGCGATTCATTTCAACAGCGCAAGAAAAGACGGGCCTTTTGTGAAAATAAACTGCGCGGCTATTACGGATACACTTCTTGAATCGGAACTGTTCGGTCATGAGAAGGGTTCTTTTACGGGGGCGGAGAGAAGAAAAGAGGGTCGTTTCATACAGGCAAACGGAGGCAGCATCCTGCTTGACGAAATCAGCGAGATGCCTCCGGCAATGCAGGTAAAGCTTCTGCGGGTGCTGCAGGAGCGGGAGGTTACCCGTGTAGGGGGCGAGAATACCGTAAAAACGGATGTGAGGGTTATTGCAGCGACAAACAAAGATCTCAAGGAAATGGTCGTGTCGGGAACTTTTCGTGAAGATCTTTATTACAGGCTGAATGTTGTAAGCCTGAACACTCCTCCTTTAAGGGATAGGAGAGAAGATATCCCCCTTCTTGCACAGAACTTCCTTGATATGTTTGCGGAAAAAAACCGGAAAAAGATAAAGGGATTTACTCCGGCGGCTATGGACGGAATAGTAAAATACGGATGGCCCGGCAATGTGCGTGAGCTGATGAATGCGGTTGAAAGGGCGGTCGTGCTTGCCCGGTCGGATTATATAGATGAAAAGGTGCTTCAGGGATTTACCGGGGATATGCCGGAAAGCATTAACCTTAAAACTGAAGAGACCCTGAGTGTTCCTCTTGAAGAAGTTGAAAAGACCACGATACTGAAAACCCTCGAATCTTTAAAAGGGAATAAAAGCGAAACAGCCCGGAGGCTCGGTATAACCAGAAGAACCCTTCACAAGAAACTGAAAAAATACGGGGTAATGCCGTAAAAGATCCATTTTTTTCAGCCTGTTGATTTCCACTCTGATGGTTTGTTTATTGACAACTATTTATTATTATAATACGTTTTCAATAATTTAAATTCTTTTTCCGTCTATTAAAACGTCAATTGGTATGGATAATCTGTATTATGTTTCGCACGAAGGGGAGGTGAATCCCATGATCAGTAAAGAAATACTTGAACAGGCATTAAAATTAAAACCGGATGAAAGATTCATGGTGGTCGAAGGGCTCATAAAGAGCCTTGATGAGCCGGACATATCGCTGGATGCGATATGGGCGGAAGAAGCGGAAAAGAGGCTCAAAGCCTATCGTGCTGGTAATCTGGAAGGAATCCCTATGGAGGAGATCTTCAAGGAAGATCAATGAAGGTTATTTTTTCGAAATACGCCAAGCAGGAACTTGATGACGCAACTCAATATTATGAGATCGGATATCAGGGGCTTGGTAAACGGTTCAGGGAAGAAGTCCGAAAGGCCGCAAAGAGGATTACA
>CAZOEH010000360.1:3239-3614 GCA_964578785.1 uncultured Desulfonema sp.
GCCAACGGTTATGGAAAAAGAAAAAGCGCACAGACTCATTGATAGTATGCCTCCCCAGGCTACATGGGATGATCTGATGCGCGAAATTTATGTCCGGGAGACGATTGAGCGTGGATTGGCCGACAGCAAGGCAGGCCGGACCAGGGACGTAAAAGAAGTCCGCGCGAAATACAAAGGACAGGTTATTGATGGCAAGAAAAAAGACAACCGAAACGAAAAAACCGGTCGCATCCTACGAACACCTCGGCAAGCATCGCGGCAACAACCCGCCCGTCGAGCAGATGAGGCGAACGCAGACCGCTGAGCCAGAGCCGCCGACTGTTGTAGATGAAGCAAGCCTCCTCGCCGATCTTCGGGCGCTCATCCAGTCCGCAC
>CAZOEH010000361.1:0-3602 GCA_964578785.1 uncultured Desulfonema sp.
AAGTGAAGCAAAGAAAGAACAGAATATCTGGACACCCGTAAGAGACTGCGATGCGCTGATACATGTTGTAAGGAATTTTTCCGGATACGGACTTACGGCTCCATCTCCTTATAAAGACTTTTTCAGCCTTGCCCAGGAGCTTATTCTTGCCGACCTTGTTACCGTTGAAAAACGCATAGAGCGCATTGAAACCGACAAAAAAAGAGGGAAAAAAACCGACCAGGAGGAGCTTGCCCTTCTTTTGACATGTCATGAAAACCTGGAAAAAGAGATTCCCTTAAGAAGTATCCCTGAAATAGCATCAGCTCAGTCTTTAAGGGGTTTTGCTTTCGTGTCGGCTAAACCTGTCCTTGTCCTGTTCAACAATAACGATGATGATGCAGGACTTCCCGCAGCCGATGATCTTATGATACGGGAAGAGTGCATGGCCATAAGAGGAAAACTGGAACAGGAGCTATCACGCATGACACCTGAAGAGGCCGGCGATTTTCTATCCGAATACGGCATAAAAGAATCGGCAAGGGAAAGGGTGATAAAAAAATCTTATGAACTTCTGGGACTTATCTCGTTTTTCACTGTCGGCGATGATGAGGTAAGGGCATGGACAATAAAAAAAGAAACAAAAGCGCTTGATGCCGCCGAAGTGATTCATTCAGACATTAAAAAAGGCTTTATCCGCGCGGAAGTTGTTTCATATAAAGATCTTATGGATGCCGGAACTTATCAGGAAGCAAGAAAAAGAGGGACTGTAAGGCTCGAAGGCAAAACTTATCCGGTGCAGGACGGGGATATTATAAACTTCCGCTTCAACGTCTGATTACGAGGTTTGCATAGATAATCCATACCGACCATAAATGACGGTTATGCTAAGATCTCAATGAAAAACCTTGCTTCTGTCGAGGTTGCGGTATTGAATCGCCTCCGAAACATGATCTGCGCTTATATCCGTTTTCACATCAAGATCCGCAATTGTACGAGCAATTTTTAAGATACGGTTGAAAGCCCTTGCAGAGAGTCCGAGCTTATCTATTGCAGCCTCAAGGAGGCTGCACGAAGCATCGTCTATTTTGCAATATTTTTTTATATGCCGGCTGTTCATCTGGGAATTGCAGTATATTTTCGTCTGTCTGAACCGTTCCGACTGAATAACCCTGGCATCGGTTACACGCTTCAGGATA
This sequence comes from uncultured Desulfonema sp., assembly GCA_964578785.1. Taxonomy (GTDB): domain Bacteria; phylum Desulfobacterota; class Desulfobacteria; order Desulfobacterales; family RPRI01; genus RPRI01. The sequence continues at coordinate 1,179 of CAZOEH010000361.1, forward strand.
TCTTCCGAGGATTCTGATGTTATGTCCACCATAAGGTCTCTGTAAGGAACTGCCGGTACCTCGACGTGAATATCTATCCTGTCCATCAGGGGCCCCGATATCTTGGATCTGTATCTGTGTATCTGCTGGTATGTGCATTTGCACTCATGCTTGGGGTCCGAGAAATAGCCGCATGGGCACGGATTCATAGCCGAAACAAGCATGAAGCTCGATGGATATGTGATTGTCGATGAAGCTCTTGATATCGTAACCTTCATGTCTTCAAGGGGCTGCCTCAATACCTCAAGGACATGCTTCTTGAATTCTGAAAGCTCATCCAGAAAAAGAACTCCGTTATGCGCAAGGCTGACCTCTCCCGGTCTCGGTACATGTCCTCCTCCTATCAAACCCGCATCCGATATAGTATGGTGTGGAGATCTGAAAGGCCTTTTGACTATCAGAGCGTCTCCTTTGGGAAGCATGCCCACAACACTGTATACCTTCGTAGTCTCAAGCGCTTCATCAAAAGTTATTGGAGGCAATATGGAGGGAAGGCGTTTTGCAAGCATGGTTTTTCCGGAACCAGGAGGACCGATCATGATGAGGTTATGGCCGCCTGCCGCAGCTACTTCTAATGCCCTTTTGGCATGCTCCTGTCCTCTTACTTCGGAAAAATCGACATCATGCCGGCTGTTGCTTTTAAATAATTCGGATACTTCAGTTTTTGCCGCTTTAAGTTGTACGGTTCCACGGAAAAAATCGGCAGCCCGAGAGAGTGTTTCAACCGGGAAAACAGAAATTCCCCCTACAACCGAAGCCTCTTTCCCGTTTTCAACAGGAACTATGATACCCTCATAACCTGCATCTTTAGCCGCAAGCGCCATGGGAAGAGAGCCGTTAACAGGTTTGATGCGCCCGTCCAGCGACAGTTCGCCTAGTACCAGATACCTTGCAAGCATTTTTTTCATAATAACGCCTGTCGCGGCAAGTATTCCAAGGGCTATCGGCAGATCAAAGCCGGTTCCTTCTTTTTTTATGTTTGCAGGAGCAAGGTTGACAGTTATTCTGTCGTCAGGAAATATATATCCGGAATTTGTGATTGCGGATTTTACCCGCTCCCTGCTCTCCTTTACCGCCGCTTCCGGAAGGCCTACCGTGGTAAAAGAGGGAAGTCCTGAAGCGATATCCACCTCCACTTCAACCTGGTAAGCGTCTATGCCGATAACCGCGCTGCTTAATACCTTTGCAAGCATGTTTCCCCCTTTTTAAAAGTAAAAGACCGGGCCCGAAAATCATTTATATATAATAATATTGTTAAGATCGAGAATTTGTTGACAATAAATATGTTTATAAGATATTCTTGCGATACAAATTATTCTGAGATATAGTCCGCATTATTTCCTGATACATGCTGTATTGAAGCACTGTACAAAAACTTTAGCGTCCATTCTCCGTAGCTTGAGAAGCGATAAAGTATCCCTGCTGGCTACAAGTCGCAGAGGGATTATAGTGAGTTCATGACCCCGCTTCAATAAGAGCCGTTGACTGATGAATTGTAATGCTGATTAATGGGAATTAGATTTCCGACTGATAATATAATGGGTTGCTATTTAAATCAAAGAACTGTTGCAAAAACTGTTTGCTGTTCGGGGATTGGTGTTCACTCAGGCAGGAATGTTAATCTGACCATAATGCCGGCACCTGCAAATTATGGAATAAAATTCATAAGGACCGATCTTCCCGACAATCCAAGCATACCTGCCCGCTTCAGCATGGTTGTGGATACCAGCCTCGCAACTGTTATAGGGCATGACGGTTTTATAGTTTCAACCATTGAGCATCTTATGGCAACATTCGCTGGGCTTTCAATTGACAATGCAGCAGTTGCGCTAGATTCATACGAAATGCCGATAATGGATGGAAGCGCCGAGCCTTTCACACGCCTGATAAAGGAAGCCGGAATTGAGGAACAGGATTACCCTAGATATTATTTTGTTGTAAAGAAACCTATTGAGCTGAAAAAAGACGGAAAATCTGTAGGAATATATCCTTCATCCGATTTTAAAATTACATGCACTATAGAATTTGACCACCCTCTGATAAAAAAACAGACTTTTTCCGCCGGAATTACCGACTCTGTATTTGAGCAGGAAATATGCCGCGCAAGAACTTTCGGCTTTTTACATGAAATCGAATATCTTAAGCAATATGGTTTTGCCCGTGGAGGATCTCTTGATAATGCTGTTGTAATTGACAAAAGCACTATTTTAAACAATGACGGTCTTCGTTTTCCAGACGAATTTGTAAGACATAAAATCCTGGATTCAATAGGCGACTTTTCTCTTCTTGGTTTGCCTGTAATCGGGCATTTTGTGCTTAACAAATCAGGACATGCTTTTAATCATGCTTTTATTGAAACGTTTTTTTCAGAAAAGGAATCCTGGG
>CAZOEH010000362.1:0-3600 GCA_964578785.1 uncultured Desulfonema sp.
CTCCTCCGCCTTTGCGGCGAAGGATCTGTTGTCTACACCATAAAGATTCCCTATAAACCTTAAAAACTCTTTTCCCGTCAGTTTTTCGTACAGAAAAGGCCTGTCCGGAATAAAGCCTATGTTTTTTTTGGCTTTTTCAGGTTCGTCTTTCATGCTTATTCCACAGATGTCAATGGACCCTGAAGTAGGGTCCATTATTCCGCCCATCATTTTTATGGTGGTTGTTTTTCCGGCTCCGTTTGGTCCTATAAACCCGAATATTTCCCCTTTCGGAATAGTAAGGTTTAAATTGCTTACCGCGGTGAACTCGCCGTATTTTTTTGTCAGATTTTCAATATGTATCATTTGTAATCAATCACCTTCAGTTTAACCTTTCCGATTACACCCATAAGAGCAAGCTGCTCTTGCGGATCTCCCGATGAAAACCTGATATGTGTTACATCGGCAGGAATCTGCCCGAAGAGAGGATCAACAGCGATCCATCTTCCCAGATATAAAAGATTCCAGGCATGATAATAAAACCGGCCGTTTAAATAAACAAGTCCCGATTCGATCTTTGCCGGTATTCCTGCCGCTCTTGAAAGAGCGGCCATGAGAACCGCGTGTTCATTACAGTCGCCCGCCTTGTTTTCAAGAGTTGATACCGCGTCAGGAAGAGATATGACGGGCCTTTTTTCTATATTGGCATTTATCCATTTCATGATCTTCTTTGCTTTTATCAGAGGCGGATCGGACGGATTCGTCGTTTTTGTCGCAATATCTATTACTTTTTTGTTATCGGACTGTATAAATTGTGTGGGCTTAAGAAAATACAGCCAGAATCTTTCTGTTTGCTTTGTATAAGGGTTATCGGGGAGATCAAGAAGGGATTCTTTTCTGATAGTAAGAATCCGGTTTTCAAACATCTGTCTTTCTCCGTTCATCATTAATGAGCCTGTTTCTATGCCTTCAATTCCGACTTTCAATAAAGAAAGTTTTACCGGATTATCTATTACAACATTTGACTGTACCGAAGCGATCTTTGTCAGATCTTCGCTTGCCTCAAAGGATAATCCGTCCAGGGCGTCTTCCTTTGTTGTTTTTTCAAGGCTCATCCCCAGAATGCCTTTTTCCCTGAGTATCTCACCGTTATTTCCGATCCAGAGATACTGTGTAGTTCCTTTAAATGTAACCAGCATCTTTATCGCTGTTGTTTTTTCTCCTCCGGTTACTATCTCTTCTCTTTCGCCTACTTTCACAAGCACGGGCTCCTGTCCCATAGTGGCAGGGTCAAAAATATCGAGTGTAAAAACATCTCCCGGGTTTGCTCCTCCCGAAAAAGCGGCATCAGCGATCCCGGCAGCAAGGTACGGCTTATTTTTGACAGGCATATCGATTTTACGCGGAACTCCTGAATCCCGGGTGTAGATTGATAATATTTTTCCGTTGATCTCTCCGTTTGCTCTGAAGGTAAATTTTCCGGAGCTTATTTCAAAATCAAACGCTCTGAGCGTCAGGTCCGGATTCAAATGCCCTTCTGTTTTCAGATTTACATCCTGGATCATTCCCATTGTATTGACCCGCATGAAGACATACTCCTGCATTTTGTACCCGTCCGCCGTTTTTGAAAGAACCGAGCGGGAATACCCTATCTTTCTGTCATGCTGCAGTATCTTCATCCAGGTATCTCTTTCGGCAAGCCCTTTTTCCGGCGTAATGAAGGTATATTCGGGTATATCTTTACTGAAAAATCCGATGCGTTCAGCCAGTAAAAAGGCAAACAGAAGGCACATCAGCGTGCCCGCAGCAAGGAATGATTTGTTTTTATACATAGACATATTTTATAAGTTGGTTTTCGGTTACATATCAGTTAATAAACTTTTTACGATTGTATCAATATCAGACAGCATACATATTAAGTCAAGTGTTTGATAAAAAAGCCGATTAAATATTGACTTTAAACAATGGTTTTTTTATTTCAACAATCAGGAGGAAAAATGCAATGAACAGCAGATACATCGATCTGGAAATACAGGGAGGAACTATCAGGAGATTTACAGACCTTGTGCTGGATTACACAGGGACTCTATCCCAGGATGGGGTTCTCCTGCCCGGCGTAGCGGAGCGTCTTGCCGGAATCGCAACCAGCCTGCGTATTACTATCATGACGGCCGACACATTCGGCATGGCGGCTGACCAGACAAAGGGTCTGCCCGTCGATTTTAAGATCATCGGAACGGGTATCGAAAAGGCGGATGCGGTTTCTATTAAGGGCGGTGAAAATGTAATCGCCGTCGGCAACGGTCGCAACGATGTGCCGATGATGAGCCGGGCAGGTCTGGGGATCGCGGTGATCGGTCATGAAGGAGCATCAGCGGAGCTGATCCGGGCGGTCGATGTGGTTGTAAATGATATACGTGACGCCCTGGATCTGATTGTTCATCCGCTGAGGTTGAAGGCAACTCTGCGGGATTAATCAAATAATCGGCAGGCAACCTCCGTTTAATCCATAGGAGAAAAACATGCTCTCTTTTAATAAAGAAACATTTTACTCCTGCATAGTTCTGCCCAGCGGTGAAACTGTTAAACGCCCTGTCGAGATACGGACCCATCCCATCACCGGCCGAACTTCAAGGATAACATACAGCAGGAGCGGGGAAAGAGAACCGGGAGCTGAAAGATTACCGGAGCTCCCGCCATTTGCGAATCAGAATGATCTCTGCCCGTTCTGCACGCCCCGGCTTGACGGTCACACCCCGAAACTGCCGCCCGATTTATATCCCAGGGGCCGCATGAAACGTGGGACCTCCACCCTTTTTCCGAACCTGTTTCCCTACGGCCGATACTCGGCTGTGAGCCTTTTCGATGACTGCCATTTCGTGGAAATCGGCACAGCTTCCGCAGCATCTTATACAGACAGCTTCTTGAATTGCCGGGACTACCTTCTGCTTTTGCTGGACTTCGATCCGGCGGCAGTCCACATGGCCATTACCCAGAACCACCTCCCGTCCGCCGGAGGTTCACTTCTTCATCCTCACCTGCAGGTTCAGGCCGACCGCGCTCCCTCCAACTATCAGCGTTTCCTGAAAAAACATCTTGCAGACTATCACTCCCAAACCGGCAACCTCCTTGTTTCCGATTACCTGCGTCATGAAAAAGAGACGGGAGATCGGTTTATCGGTAAAACGGGAGACTGGGAATGGCTGGCTGCCTTTGCTCCGGAAGGATTCTTTGAGATCTGGGGAATTCTTCCCGGCATCACATCTCTGCGCCAAACTACTGATGATCACTGGATGAGTCTTGCCGCAGGCGTTCTCTCTGTCCAGAAATTTTATCGCAGCCTCGGGCGAAACGGCTACAATCTCGGTCTTCTCATGCTGGAGGACGGTACTGCCGACCAGGAATTGCGCGTGGTCATGACCGTGCGCTCAAATTACGCGCAATGGGTTCGAAGTGATTTTACAGGTTTTGAAGTAATGCTGGGGGATATGGCCACCTTCACATCCCCTGAAGAGACCGCCCGAAAAGCCAAGCCGTTCTGGAAATAATATAATCGTTCTTAGCGGTGGTCTGGGAAAATTGTACAGTTGTTTAAGTGGTAAAGTTGCTCTAAACTGAATT
>CAZOEH010000363.1:0-3593 GCA_964578785.1 uncultured Desulfonema sp.
AGGCTCTTTTCAGGGCGCAGTCTGTTTCACAGATCTTGTTTTTGAACACATCCTTACAATACATTCCAACGGCGTCGGCGGCCGGGAAACCGGTGATTTTTTCCGCTGCCGGGTTGAAGTAGGTGATCCGCAATTCCTTATCGGTTGTAAAGAGGCCATCCGGAATGCGATTCAATATTTCGACAAAACTTTCCTCTTTCCGGTAAATCTTCTCCAGAGCTTTGTAAATGTAATGGTGGACCTGGCGAGCCAGAAAATCGCCCCATCCCCCGGGATGCATTTTCCCTCTTTCCTGAAAATAGCTGCAGGTGTGACACGTGGAGATTTTTTGATAAAAATCCTTTTCGGGTTGCTCCGAGCACAGCGTGTGAGGAATATGCCAGCAATCATCTTTATCGCGGCCATGAGCCGGACACAGCACTTTGGAACAGGAAAACAACTCCCAGCAGGTTGATATTTTGTAATTCTTCCCGACTTTGCGCGATATTTTATGAAGATGACTTTTCAGCAATAAACTCACAGAATGTATCTCCTTTTGCCCGACAAAAGGGTTCTATAGCAGAAAAGGTAAAACACCCGTCCGGATAGGCGTCCCCATAAAGCAAATCCATGAAAGCCGCTACTACACCTCTTAACATATAGCATTTCCCGACCTTGGCAATTCCCCGCTGTTTCAGATAACCGGCGGACTCGTATGATTCATGCACCCGGAAGTGGAGTCTATTGCCCGGAATCAGATCGATCACTTCCATCTCCCCACCCCATCCGAAGGCTGCGGCAACCGCGAGAAAGCCTTCGATCTGGTCATCGACCGTTTCAAGCATTGGTTGGACTAATTCCTCCCACTCCCAAGATCGCCGGATGCCATGAAACGTGGAATAGCCGCACTCCTGGGCCGCGCCGATGAGCAGTTTTTCGGCTTCTTTCGCGCGGCGTTTTCCCATTCCGGATAAAAAGTCAAAGGAGATGATATTATAATAGGATGTAAAATACAAAGAGAGGTACACCCCGAACAAGGGGATGATCCCTTTTTCATCCCTAATTTTACTTCCTTCCATAATTGCATGCATGATTTTCAGGCTGTCAATCGCCATCTTGCCCCCTTTTTATCCGAACATCGAACTCACAGATGGTATTACGCATCATTTTACAGTTTATTTCCCGGACCTCGAAATATCCGAGGGGCAGATCGTAAATTACTTCCAGAACCCCGGCAATCCATCCCCGGGTGAAATGACAGCCGGGTGTTTTTCGAAGGCCATGCTTGGCCAGCCATCCGGTCACGTGATGACCGGATGGGCTGATGATTCTGCCGCCATTCGGCCCAACGTCTTGAAAATTTATTATTCCAAGCCCGCAGTGCTGGTAAATAGAGGCCGCGAATTCAAGCTTTGACTTGTCGCTTTTGATCCGTTGATATTCCTCCAGCATGATTTTGAACGCCGTATGATTCGATTCTTCGGCTGCATTGTACATCAGGCGAACGCCTTCCAGGCCAAGGATATCTTCAATCATTTTTTGCAGGTTGATATTGTAGTGGTGGCAGTGCATGGTAATGGGGATATCGAACAACACCACCCGATTTCCGATTTGTTTCAGTTTGTCTTGCCAGTCAATGAACATGATTCAAATACCTTTTCTGATCTGCTGACAGGGTGTTGAAATAAGGATCTGTCACACCACCAGGACCGTGCTGTACCAGGCCGGCAGCAGGCGTCCTTCCGGGTCGAATTCAACCTTGAATCCCAGCGGGGCGACCGTGGCACCGATATCAATCCCGTAGGCATCCATGGACGGTCTGGCCAGATGGGGGAAACGACAGGGCTCCGGATAGGCGCAGGTCTCACACTTGACGCAAAGGACCATCGCGAAGGCAAAAGGACTATTACCGGTCAGCATGGCTTCTTTTTCAATGGCCACGGTAACATCCTGTCCTTTCGGAGGGTCTGCTGTTTGAATGATCAGCGCCCTGGAATACTGTGCAAATGCTTCCATGAACAGCTCCAGGGAGATGACAAGGTGCGGTGGACAGGTCCAGTAACGACCCCAGCGGCTACATCCGAAACGACATTTCAGATAGGAGCGAGGATCAAAGACAATCCTTTGGGTATCAATGAGTCGGGCATCCAGTGCTCCGAGATCCAGGGCTTTTTTTACCAGAGACTGACAAGTGTCGGTCATGGAGAATCCTTTCATGAATCAGGTGACAGGAACCCGGCGATTTTTTCCTTGTTAATCTCCACAGTCAATTTATTTGAAAAGAATAACAGGATCTGAACAGCAGCTATATACACCTGAAATAAAATCAATATCAAGCTAAAGAACCTGGTTTAAGTGGACTTAAAAGACCACATTGCCCATGGTTTGTCAATTAATTTTAAGGGTTTATCCAAAATCCTGTGGAAGAACTGTGCAAGGACCGTCATCGATTGCCGCCTGAAGGCTTGTATGTTGCGCTGGATCAGAAAAACAACATTCCGGTTGTTATGCCTTTTTGACCACAAGGCCCACGCCTGCAAGAAGCAGCAGCGCCCCGGCGTATCCGAGGAGAGTGATACTTTCAGAAGAAAGCCAGGGAAGTTTCTGAAAAGAAAGAACACCGGCAACAAGAAGGGTAATCAGCGGGTTCAGGACGATAATTGCGCTTACCTGGTTGGCAGGCAGCAGTTTGAGAGCTTCACTGAGAGTGCCGTAAGCAACGAGAGTATTGGCGCCGAGAAATATCAGGGTCAGCCAGTCTGCAAGTGTCAGTGCCTGAAATTCATGAAAAACGGCCAGCGGAGAAAATACCATGGCAGCAACAAGATAGATCAGCAAATTGGTCTGCTGAGGAGCCCAGAACCGGACAAGGTATTTCTGACATACTGCAAATACAGCCCAAACAACGGCGCCAAAAATAATCCAGAGGTTGCCTATAGTGTATTGCCGGGAAGATATCACGAGATTTTGAAGCTGATCCCGGTAAAAGAGGAGAAAGCCTGCTGCTGCAAGTAAAAAGCCGGACTTTTGAAGAATGGTCAGGCGTTCCTTGAAATAGACAACTCCGAAAATCGCCACCAGAAGCGGGGCGATCTGGATCAGAATCTGTGTATTGCTGGGAGATGTCAGGGCAACGCCGGTGGTAAATCCCAGGTAATTGCCTCCTACGGCAACTCCTGCAACTATTCCAAGAACCGGGGGCTTTTTAAAAATTTCGAAAAACTGCGGTCGATGGATGACATAATATGCTGCCAGGAGTACGAATGAAAATGTAAACCGGAACCAGATTATGGTATTGCCGCTGAATCGCTGGAGAGCATATTTGAGCACAATTGCCAATATCCCCCAGAGGACGGCCGTTATGCTGATCATTAATATGCCTTTGGAATGATTGGACATGAAACCTTTTATTAATACCTTTGCGGCTAAACGTGGATAATTATAATTTTAAGAGGTCTCAATTTTGAAATAAAAAAGGATTCGGATAAATTTGCCGAATCCTTGATATTATCTGGCGGGGACGACGAGACTTGAACTCGCGACCTCCGGCGTGACAGGCCGGCGCTCTAACCAATCTGAGCTACGCCCCCTTATTTTAAGTCTGCTATTGGTAG
>CAZOEH010000364.1:0-3593 GCA_964578785.1 uncultured Desulfonema sp.
GGGTTCACTCTTATGGATTTTTATTCAAACAATCCTTTCTACGGCATCTGGATACTTGTGCTTGAAATAGTTATTTGCGGAGTCGTTCCGGCGGTAATACTGATATCCGAAAAAGGGCGTAAGAATCCCGCTGCGCTCATAACAGCCGTAGTTCTTGCCGTCATAGGGCCGTGCATCAACCGCTGGGTAATGGTCCTGCAGGTAATGGCCGTTCCTGTATTAACATTTGAAAGCTGGGCAATGTACTATCCGAGCTGGCAGGAAGTCGCTACTACAATACTGCCTGTTGCATCCGGTGTTATACTTATATCTTTCTCGTACCGTTACCTGCCGGTATTCCCGCAGGAGCAGGAACTGAATCCGGAGGCCTGAAGCCGACGGTTTTATTTTGGAGGTAAATCATGTTTCCTATTTGTTTTGAATGGATGTGGGATATGTCCCATATAGTCTTTATGGGCGGACTCTGGTATGCTCTTACAATCATAGGTCTCGGGATGACGTTCTGTATCGGCAAGGCTTTTTATGACACATTCCTTGACAAGGGCAAAGTCGATCATCACCATTAACAAAATATAAATACCGTTAAATCAAAAAGCGCTTGCCCCGTTGATTTTCCGGGGAAGCGCTTTTTTGTTTAAGAAAGCGGATGGGAAAATGGATAAAATAGTCGTTGAGGGAGGGTATCCGTTAAAAGGCGAGGTCAGGATAAGCGGAGCGAAAAATGCCGCTCTCCCTATTCTTATCTCCTCATTGCTTACCGACGGCCCCTGCACCTATTCGAATGTGCCTGCTTTAAAAGATATTGAGAGCACAAAAGAGCTTTTGATAAACCACGGCGCCGTAATTGAAACGGATCAGCATACCGTTATAATCGATGCGGGCGGGCTCAATAATTCTGAGGCTCCGTATGATCTGGTGAGAAAAATGAGGGCGTCAATCCTGGTTCTCGGGCCCCTTGTCGCCAGGCTGAAAAAAGCAAGGGTCTCCCTGCCGGGCGGATGCTCGATCGGAGCGCGTCCCATCAACCTGCACCTTAAAGGGCTTGCCGCGCTCGGAGCAAAGGTAGAACTGATACACGGATATGTTGAAGCAAGCGCCGCAAAGTTAAGAGGAGCGGAAATATTTTTCGATACGGTCACTGTGACGGGAACTGAAAATCTCATGATGGCTGCAGTGCTTGCCGAAGGGATTACCCTCCTTCGTAATGCGGCAAGAGAGCCGGAAGTGACCGCCCTCGCCGATGTTCTGAATAAAATGGGGGCGCAAATTGAGGGTATAGGCACATCGGTATTGAAAATAACAGGTGTTCCGGAACTTAAACCGGTATCGGTATCCATTATTCCCGACAGGATAGAGACCGGGACATTCATGGTGTCTGCGGCGCTTTCCGGAGGCGATATAAAGATACTGGATTGTGAACCCACACATCTTGAATCTGTTATTCACAAACTGAGGCTGACCGGCTCTGATGTCAAAATCGAAGGCAATACGATGAGTGTCAGGGGCGGAGATAAAATCACAAGCATAGACATAAAGACCATGCCTTATCCGGGATTTCCAACCGATATGCAGGCACAGTTCATGGTGCTGCTCTCCGTTGCGAAAGGGTTCAGCGTAATAACGGAGACTATTTTTGAGAACAGGTTCATACACGTAAGCGAACTGAAGAGGCTTGGAGCGGACATAATGGTTTCGGGAAACACGGCCATGATCACAGGTGTTCCCAGGCTGATGGGAGCCCCCGTGATGGCAACCGATCTTCGGGCGAGCGCATCCCTGATACTTGCCGGGCTTGCCGCTTCCGGCACTACAGAGGTCAGCCGCGTATACCATCTTGACCGCGGATACGAGTCTATTGAGAAAAAATTTGCTTCCCTCGGAGCAAAAATAAAAAGAGTAAAAGCATAAATCAGGACACCGGTTTTCGCCGATATCCGCAGATAGATAGACTGTTAGGCTGTAGGCTGTTAGTTAATAGTCTACAGCCTAACAGCCTTCAGACTAAACTTCTGCGTTCATCTGCGTCCCTAAAAGAAGTTCCTATACTTATGCAACCGGAAGGTTGAAGCATGAATAGCGATATCTTCTTTCGACCTCTTATTCCTCTCCTGTTATCCATGATTGCCGGCATTTCATGCGGCCCGCTGTTTCCATCGCACAGCGAATGGGCATATCTTGCCGTATCCTGCTGCTCCGGCATAATGCTCATAAAAATTATCAGAAAAAAGTCCGCGTTATTCCTTCCGTTCTTTCTTTTTTTCTCACTTGGTTATCTATCGATACAACCGTGGTTTCCTGAAAAACCGCCCGATTCGCACATAGCCGCTTTTACGGATGCCGGGCCTTTAAACATATCCGGAAAGGTAATTGAAAGCCCCGAGATAAGAGATAAGCGTTTATCCTTCGTGCTTCTTGCCGAAACGGTTGAAAAAGACGGTAAAATCATTCCTGTGAGAGGGAAGATAAGTGTAAAAGTTTTAAACGGCATTCCCGAAATATCTACGGGGGATAAGGTTTACTTTAAAAGCGGCATCAGGTCCATCAGGAATTTCAACAACCCCGGAGGGTTCGATTTCAAAAGATATATGGCTTTTAACGGGATAACGGGTACGGCATATGCAGCCTGGGATAATATCAGGATTGAGCAAAATGAAGAGAACATTGAATGGAAAAGGGTGATTGAAAATGCACGGAAAAAATTTGCCTTCCTGATAGATAATTCCGCTTCTTATGGTGAAGCCGGAGTCTTAAAAGCTCTTGTGATCGGGGATCAGAATTCCATCACCCCGGAAATCAGGGAGGCTTTTAACCGGACAGGCACAAGCCATATTCTTTCTATTTCAGGGCTTCATGTCGGTATTGTTGCAACTGTTTCATTCCTGTTCTTTAACAAATTGCTTTCATATTTCAATCTGTTTCTCTGGAATGCGTGGACGAGAAAAGGCGCCGCGATTTTATCTCTTTTACCGGTTATTATATATGGTCTGCTTGCCGGGATGTCGCCCTCGACACAGAGGGCGGTCATTATGGTTTCGGTTTTTCTTATGAGCTTTTTTATCGAGAGGGAGCAGGACGGAATAAATACTCTTGCAGTTGCGGCGATGCTGATTCTTGCCTTACATCCCCCCTCTCTTTTTCTCATATCTTTTCAGCTCTCATTTTTGTCGGTTTGGTTTATTATTGCAGGAATGAATCTGACTCTGTACAGGAAGGATGGAGAAAGCAAGGCAGAGGAAGGCTGGCGGTTAAGGCTTCAGAGACGAACAGCAGCCTTTTTTCTCGTTTCGTTTTTTGCAACAATCGGAACATTTCCGGTTGTCATGTACTATTTCAATCAGGTTTCGCTCGTCGGGCTTGCCGCAAATTGTGTTGCGGTGCCTTTAATCGGATTTGCCGTTGTGTCGGCTGGGCTGCTCTCCTTTTTTTTATATCCTGTAAGCAGCCTTGTTTCGGTGTGGCTTATAAAAGCAAGTTCGTTGATTTTAGGGGTTTCACTTGAATTTATAAATTATTTTGCGAAACTGCCCTTTGCGGCAATTAAAACCGTAACACCGTCATTTTTTGAAATAACCTGGTACTATATACTGCTGGGC
>CAZOEH010000365.1:0-3566 GCA_964578785.1 uncultured Desulfonema sp.
CGCGGAAAGGCGGTATGCCGCTCTCCACGGAAACTCCGGCCCCTGTGAGAGCAACGACCCTTGTTGATTTTGCAAGCTCTTTTGCGGCTTTTTTTATGAGATTTTCCATCGTCTTATTTTTGTTCCTTTGAAAGGATTTACAGGATTTGACGGATCAACTGCATCGGACCGCACCGGAAGAATGGCCCGAACAGCAAAGAGCTTTATCTTTTTTGCCCTGTAAATAATTCTATCTTGCTTTTCTGCTCTCCGGTAAGATTTTCGTATTTAAGCTCTATTCCGCGCGGCTTCCTGCTTACAACAGTTGCATTTGCCTGCACGGAGTTTTCTCCGTTTTTATCCGAAACAGTTAAAATAAGCTTCTGGCCGATTGAAAATATTTCGCCTGTCTCGAGAAAAAGTCCGTCTTCCGTAATATTTTTTATCAGAGCCTTGCCTGAGAATTCATCGGTGTCATATTCAACCGGAACAGGTTCTCTCATTTCCTGCTTTATTACTTTACCGTTTACGGATTTGACGGCGCCTGAATCCGGGTTAATATTCAGGATAATTAATGTTATGTTATCTTCCCCTCCGCGTTCTTTGGCAAGATCGACCAGTATTCCTCCTGCCTTTGACGGCGTATTGCTCCTGACTGTTTTCAATATTTCTTCCGGTGCGACCTTGTCGCTTAGTCCATCCGAACAGAGAACGACCATGTCGCCCGGCAACGGCATTATTTCACGAAAATCGGGTTCCACTGTTTCTCTGCTTCCTATTGCGCGTGTGATTACATGCCTGTATTTCTCCGAAAGCGCTTTCGCGCCTGGCGGGGCAAAGGCCGCATATTCGGCCATCGCGGTGTGAGGCACCGAAAGCAGGCTTATCTCACTGTTGCGGATTAGATAAATCGGGCTGTCGCCGACATTTGCCGCGATCAGGGTTTCCGTTGTTACGAAAACCGCGGAAATGGTGGAGCCCATTCCTTCAAACTCTTTACGGCTTTTTGATAATCTGAAAACCTGCCTGTTTGCTTCGAGAATGGCTGAAACCAGCCATGATGAGTATTTTGAGGCTTTTGGAATCGCCCATATTCTATCGGTATCTCCGGCCGTATACCTGTTCATGAGATCTTTTATCGTATCTGCAACAAGCTTGCTTGCCACCTCACCGGCCTGATGCCCGCCCATTCCGTCGGCGACTACATAAACGCGGAGCTTTTCATCCAGAAAATAGGAATCTTCGTTTCCTTTCCGTTTCATTCCGACATCGGTTATTCCAAAGGATTCAACTTTGACCGTATTCTTATTGACTTCTGCGTTCATGCCGCCTTTTTACTCTCCATCCGTAAAACGACCCTTTTGTGCGATCAGAATTGTCAATCTGCGGGATTTCCTGCATCTTCTGATGGCTGTTTTATGGTGTCTGGGAAAGACGATTTACAAGTGTTATGGCAAAATTCTTAAAAAACAGAAGCTGAATGGACTCAGAAGATCTGTCAAGCAGAGGAGCGTTTATTATCAGAAGTATGCAGTCCGTTTCAGCGATTACCGTTGCAGCGCGCGCCTGGCCTGAAATATATGCCATCTCTCCGAAACATTCCCCGTGCCCGATCACCGAAATGGTTTTATCCCCTTTATTAATTTTAACTTTCCCGCTTAAAATAATGTAAAAAGTATCGTCTATTTCTCCTTCGGTAACAATTGTCTTTCCCTTCCGGACTTTGGCGATTTTACTTGTCGCTATGAGTTCCTTTATATGTTCCTTCGAGAAATTTTTAAAAAAGGGAAGATTAAGCATAAAATCTATGACGTCCTTTACCTTTCCGTTAACCGCCGTTTCGGTAAAGCCTCTTAAAGCCACTCTCAGATCATAGGCGAGATCCATGCATGTCTGGTAGCGTTCAGCGGGATTTTTAGCCAGGGCTTTCTGTGTGATTTCGTCGAGTATTCTGGGGATCTCCTGGCGGATGCTCTGCAATGATGACGGATTTTCATTGTTTATTTTATACATTATCGAAAAATGATTATCCCCGGGGAAAGCCTTGACTCCGGTCAGCATCTCGTAAAGGACGCAGCCCAGCGAGAATATGTCGCTTATGCCGGATACCTGGGAGTCTTTCAGCTGCTCCGGCGACATATAGCTCGGTGTTCCGAAAATTCCCATTTCAACAGTATTTTCTGTAATCTGGGCAATGCTGAAATCCGCAATTTTGGGCGATAAGGATGAATCGAGCATTATGTTGGTGGGCTTGATATCCCTGTGTATGACTTTCTGCTTATGCGCATAGTCAAGCGCACTGCAAACATTAATTACAATTTCTATAACCGTGTTTAAGGGGAGCAGGCTTTCTTTGCTGCAGAATTTCTCAAGGGTCGGGCCTTCAATGTATTCCATCGCTATATAGCAATATTCTTCATGCAGGCCGGCGTCATAAATTGAAACAATGCTGGGATGATTCAACCTCCCGGCGGATTGGGCTTCGACAAAAAAATGCGCCCTTTCCCTGTCCGTAGTCAGCTTCGACATTTTAATGGCCACATTTCTCTTTATATACGGATCAACTCCAAGGTATACAACCCCGGAACCGCCTTTGCCGAGCTGTTTTGTAATTTTATACCTTCCGACGGTATCTATGCTTGTCAGATCCTGTACCGGTACAGGCCTTTCGGGTATGGTATCTTCTATTCTGTCGCCCATTGATCCAATTGATTATCCCTGGTGAAAAGTCCCGTGAACCGCAACAGCAAACGCATTCACCGATACGGCGGACCCG
Organism: uncultured Desulfonema sp.; assembly: GCA_964578785.1. Lineage (GTDB taxonomy): Bacteria > Desulfobacterota > Desulfobacteria > Desulfobacterales > RPRI01 > RPRI01. The sequence goes on from CAZOEH010000365.1 coordinate 2,756, forward strand.
CGGAGGTGAATCTTCAAAACTACAGAATGAAAGTCATATCGTTTGCAACGCCGTAACATTCAATATTCAGCTTCTTTTCGGCGATGCTTTGCCTGCATACCTCAACAATTCTATTCATGTCCCGATCGGTTCTTTCCTGGTTTAAATGGAAAAGCCCCAGTTTTTTAACTCCGGCCTCAAAAGCCATCGAGAGAACATCGGTATATGATGAATGCCCCCACTCTTTATGTCTTTCATATTCCTTGGGAGTATATTCGGCGTCATGAATAAGGAGATCCGCTCCCATGGAGAATTCGAGATAGGATTTCATGGGCAGGCCTCCCGGATGAATAAAACCAAGCTCATTGTCCGTAATAAAGACAAAGGATTTACCATCTTCCACGAATTTATATCCGCTTCCGTTATTCGGGTGGCTCAACTGTATGGGGATAACGTTCACCGAGCCTATATCAAACTGGGTCGGGCAGGCATCGACATATACAATATTTGCCTTTAAATCCGAATATTTTACCGGAAAGTTAGGGGGAGCCATGACCTTTGACAGAATTGTCTCAACGAATTTGCTGTGAAAAGGGCATCTGTGCATAACAAATTCAGCACGTTTTGAATAGAGCGGTTTAAAGAACGGGAATCCCATCAGATGATCCCAGTGTGCGTGCGTGAATATAAAATTGTATTTATAAAGGTTTTCTTCGATAAGCTGATTACCGAGCCTCCTGATACCTGTCCCGGCATCAATTATAATTATATCGCCGCTTTTCGTCCTTATTTCAATACAGGTTGTGTCTCCGCCGTATTTCAGGTAATCCTT
>CAZOEH010000366.1:0-3564 GCA_964578785.1 uncultured Desulfonema sp.
TTTACAGGGACAAAAGGCATTCCCATGGCCCCGGCCATCAGCATCATGGGCAATGAGAGATTGGTGTATTCCTCGACCTCGATCTTGTGCGGAATGTTCTTTTCCAGGGATCGGCGGTAACAACGGCCCAGGCCGTAAATTCCGAGGGAGAGAAATGTTCCGATAAAACGTTTTACAAGGCCGGCGCCGATCAGCATGTCAAAATCATCCGCCGCGTTGCTGCGCGTGATAGTCAGATCATTTTTACGCTGCCTGATAATTTCATGGATAGCGGCAAACGGCGGTCTGCAGATATAACCGCCGATAAAAAGAAAATCTCCGGAGTTTACAAATTTTGATATTGCTTCCCCGGTGCTCATTACTTTGCTCATTTACAAACTCCCTTCGGTAGTATTGCCCGGGATAAACAGCGTAGCCTGTCTTAACCTGTAATCCTTTCTATATTTTTCAATACCGAGCTCTGATGCTTCTTTTTGTGTCATTTGACTCCTTAAACCCTCGAATCCTTGAATCCTTTTCTAATTTAACTCATATTCCATCCGGCGGATTATTTCTTCCTGGGCAATATCGCTTAAATTAATAAAGGTGCCCGAATAACCGCTGATCCGGACTATCAGGTCCCGGTATTGGTCGGGATGAAGCTGGGCATCCCTCAGTGTGTTCGAATCGACCATGTTAAACTGAACCTGAAATCCGCCCTTCTGAAAATACATCTGAATCAGACGCATCAGTTTGCTGTTTTTGATACGGTTGCCCGGCAGTCGCATGTTAAGGTTTAATCCGTTATACACCCTTTTCAGCGGAAGCTTCGTGATGGAATTCATTATCGCAGTTGGACCGTTTACCGCTGCTCCGTTGCTGGGCGTCACACCGTTTCCGAGCGTATCTCCCGAGTACCTGCCATCAGGAGACGCTCCTGTAAAGGCGCCCATTGAGATATGAAATCCTACGGAAAAAATGCCCGGCCAGAATGCGCCTCCCCGGAAATTACGATACCGTTTCAACGTATCACAGAAATGATTCATCACCCGGATTGCCATTTCGTCAACATCATCCTGATCGTTTCCATACTTCGCAACCTTGTTGATAAAATATTTTCTGGCGGCCTCACGGTCGGCCCAGTCGTCTCTTAGCCATTCCGTCAAATCTTCCATGGAGTATTTGTTATCTTCAAAAATAACCTTTTTGACCGCATAGAGGCTGTCCGCAATATTGGAAAATCCCATAAGCTGAACCCCGGTGGAGTTATAAACGGCGCCGCCTTTTGTGACATCACATCCTTTCCCGATCGGGCCTTCAATCATGGCGGAAGCAAACGGAGACGGGAGCTTTTCGGCAATTGCCTGATCGAGACAGGCCATGCCTTTCACCATCAGGCCTGTGAAATGAGAAAATTGCTTGTCATAAGCGTTCCAGAGATCGTCAAATGATTTGAATTGTTCCGGATTCCCGGTTTGTATCCCGTTTTGCTGTCCGAAAATGTTATCAATACCGTTGCTGAGGGCAAATTCGAGACACTTGATCCCGTTGAACTGAACCGCGAAAGTGGATCCGAAAGTTTTTCCCTGGGCGCTCGGCTCAAGACATCCGACAACTCCGTAATTTCTTGCATCGGCTTCGGTATGACCTGCCTCGACAAGTGACGGAACAATGGCATCATCATTGTGAAAATGGAGCAGAACACCATCTTTGGCATATTCAACTGCTCTCATGAAAAAGAACTCCGGAGACCTTTTACTCAACCGCACACCGAAATTGGGTTGTACCGTCCGGATATCAGCATATGCATCAAGTCCGATATAACTCAGCTCATTGGTAGCATCAGCTCCCGTCTCATCAACGCCTCCCACTACGACATTCTGCGTCGTTTTACCCTCCGTGCCCTCTCCTCCCGGAATATATGCCTCTTCAAGTACGTTCCAGATTTCATTTGTTTTTAAAAATAATAAAGAAACCAGCTCGCGCGCTTCGTTCGGCGTTATCTTCCCGGAATCCAGATCTCTTTTATAATATGGATATAATATCTGGTCGATGCGTCCCAATGATACGGAGTTACCGCCCGATTCGATCTGGGCGATCAGGTGGATAAAGTAAAGGCTCTGCACCGCCTCATGAAATGTAGAGACAGGATTTTCAGGGACCTGCCGGCAGACGGAGGCAATTTTTTCCAGTTCCAGCCTGCGCGCAGCATTACTCTCTTCGGCAGCCATCCGGCCGGCCAGATCCGCATACCTTATGGCAAAACGTATCGAAGCGTTAAGAGACCGCACAACAGCCTCATAGAACCGGCCCTTTTCTCCGTTTTTATCATCAGACGAAAGCCGGTCATATTCATTCCGGGATTCCTGTATAATACCGGCCAGACCGAGCGACAGCGCTTTCGGATGGTTCATTGTAAAGTGGCCTATTCCGTAAGATATCTCAAGCATGATTGTGAATATGTACTTATCTATATTATCTGCGACATCTTCAGGCATCAGTTCTTCGAATCGATTTTCAACTGTTTTCCCTTCCCAGAATGGAATGATATCTTCTACAAGTTCTTTTTTCTCGTTTTCCGTAATAAGCGCCCGCTGGACTTCGCGCTTATCAAAATTATCGACATCTATGCCTATCCATCTTACTTTATTCTCAGGGAAGAGCGGCGCCCCCTTGAGCTTGCTGGTCCGGCATCCGACAATCAGTTCATCTTCCCGGATGGTAACACTGATATTGTCAAGGATCTGTTCCAGTCCGAGACTCATGCGCGTCAACGGATCTTTCTTCCAGTTTTTTATCATCGATTGTGTCAGGTACCGGGCGCGCTCAACGCAGACTTCCTGGGGCGCATTCAGAATCTTCTCCCTGAGTCTTCCAACACGCGTCGCGGCAATCTTTCCGGGCTTTGCAAGTGCTTGTTCCATGACATCCTCCTCTCAGAGGCTCTCCGGTTATTGTTTATACTACGAAGGTATCATACTTTGATGATCTCGTAAAAAGTCATATGTGGCATATTCGACTTTTTGCGAAGCCGTCATACTTTGATATCCATATGATTCAGCAAAATCATGTCCCGCATGAACTTGGGCAGTACCTTGTTTAAAAAGAGAAAAAAGCTGCTCATGAAATCCACCTGATTGTGAAGCTTCAAACGGGGTGAGCGGATAATTTTTACGATTTTTTCCGCAGCCTGAACCGGTGTTGTCGCTTTCTTGATGAGTTCGTTGTCCCGGTCGATAAATCGCCCGGCCCGTTCCCTGTATGGCGATCCATCCGGCGGCAAATTATGAATCTTAGCGGCAAAGGTTGTAGATACCTGGGCCGGTTCAATAATCGCGACCTGAATACCGAAAGGCGAAAGTTCGTACTGAAAGGATTCCACCATTCCGCTGATCGCGAATTTTGAAGCACTGTAGATCGATTCAAAGGGAAAAGGCACCTGCCCCACGAGTGACGACATGGCAATCAGTTTTCCGGTTCCGGCGCTTCTCATGGATGGAATAAATGCCTGGAAAATTGCTGCTGCCCCGATTACATTGATTTCCAGGCATTTTAACGCTTTTCCAAGGTCAATTTCTTCAAAAG
>CAZOEH010000367.1:0-3564 GCA_964578785.1 uncultured Desulfonema sp.
TCCGCAACAGATGTTCTTGCCTGTGCCAAACTGTTTGTATTTGCAAACATACCTGAAGATATACCTTTCATGGCTGGCGCTTATCTCGGGATCGGGGAGGCTGATGCGGTTATCAATGTGGGGGTCAGCGGTCCGGGTGTGGTTAAAAAAGCGATTGACAGGGCGATAGCTTCCGACCCGGACATCGATCTCGGACACATAGCCGAATTGATAAAACATACTTCCTATAAGGTCACCCGCATCGGAGAATTGATAGGAAGAGAGGTTGCGGCCAGTCTCAAGATACGTTTCGGAGTCGTAGATCTTTCTCTTGCTCCGACCCCGAATGTCGGAGACAGCGTGGGAGAGATATTCCAAAGCCTCGGCCTTCTCAGCATAGGAGTACCGGGATCAACAGCTGCGCTGGCGCTCTTAAATAATGCCGTCAAAGCAGGAGGCGCTTTTGCGAGTTCTCATGTAGGAGGTTTAAGCGGTGCCTTCATCCCTGTCAGTGAAGATTTGAACATATCGGAATCAGCCAGGGCGGGATATCTTACTCTTGAAAAACTCGAAGCACTTACGAGCGTCTGCTCGGTCGGTCTTGACATGATTGCAATCCCGGGGGATACTTCTGAAGACACAATCGCAGCCATAATCGCCGATGAAATGGCTATCGGAGTCATCAATAAAAAGACAACTGCGGTAAGACTGATCCCGGTGCCTGGTAAGAAAGCCGGCGACAGCGCTCATTTCGGAGGCCTTCTGGGTCAGGCTACAATTATTCCGGTTAATAATGGAACCGGATCAAACAAATTTATCAGATTCGGAGGGCTTATTCCTGCCCCGATACAGAGCCTTACAAACTGATGATACAATAGGGTTCAAGGGGTCAGGGGGTCAAGGGTTCCAGAAATTCCTGCTTTCGCCTTGACTTGCTGCTGTGCAATTGATAATCATTAATACAAATATTGAAGTGAGACCTTTGAAGAAAGGAAGGAACATGAATAAGGAAGATTTTGTTTTATTCAGCGGCGGAGCCAAAGGGGCTGAAGCGGAATTCGGCGTGAATGCGGAGCGTTTCGGAATTGACGAGGTCAACTTCACCTTTGAGGGGCATGCCATTGAACGACTGAGAGGTCTGCGCGCTCTGAACCACAAAGAACTGAAAAACGGGGATGTAAGCCTGGAATACATTTCCAGATTAATGAACCGCACCTATACCGATAATCCGACTTTTCGCAAGGTTCTGCAAAGCATCTGGTACCAGATCAACAACGGACAGGAGATTTACGTAATCGGAGAAATCCTGAACGATAATACGGTAAAAGGCGGCACTGGATGGGGGGCGGAGTTCGCAAAATTATGTAACAAGCCTTTATATGTCTTTGATCAGAAACATAACGCATGGTTCGTCTGGAACCAGACAGGATGGATTGAGCGCAGAAAAGGAGAAGAGCCCGTAATAAGCCATATCCATTTCACCGGAACCGGAACCCGTTTTCTCGAAGATAACGGCAGAAAAGCTATTAGGGAATTATTCGAAAGGACGTTCCCGTAACATAGAATATTACCGGAGCCCGGAAGAGCTCCGGTATTTTCGGTTTATGGTCTCTGGTTACTGGTCTCTGGTTTCGCCAGAAACTACAAACCAGAAACAAGAGACCGGTCCATGATTCCGCCCTGTCCGGTTTGGGTTATTTTACCGAAACCACAGGGCAAGGAGCCTGAAGTATAACATACTGAGCCGTCGAGCCGAACACAATCTTTCCCACTTTTGACCTTCTTTTAACCCCGATGATAATCATATCCGCCTTGTTTTCAACGGCAAACGACACGAGATCCTCTCCCGGTGACATACCTCGTATAAGAAGATGAGTCATGCATTTAATTTTCTCATTTTCGAAATAACTTTTGGCTTGCTCGAGACCCTTTTCAGCAACAGAAATATCATTAATCTCATTTTCGGTTCCGTGCTCAAGAGAAGTAACCAGATCAACTTCGGCATTAAATGCTTTTGCGTATTTAACGGCAAGCGCCAAAGCATCGCCGGCAGCTCCCGATCCATCGTAACCCACCAATATCTTCATATCTTTTTCCTTCCCAGTAGTGTAATTCAATTTCAAACGCCGAGCCCCCGCGCAGGCCGCCGGTAAAACGCCCGATGCCAAATTTTTTATTATAAAGTTTATTACAAAAAATATTTGTCAAATTCAAGAAATATGACTCTTTTTTTATAAATTTTGGTTCTTCTCTCTATTCGTCTGGAGAAATGGTTTCAGGCTCTTCGTTTGAACATATTTATATTTTTTACAATACCATAACTATTAATAAAAGATTTATTGACATAACAGGTTCATATCTGGCAGATTTAATATAATATATATGATTAACTTTTTTATATATCCTGATCCTGTTTCATTATCTTTTCATCATATACAATTATCGAGATGAGGTGATTTATGAAAGGAAAAGAAGAAGACTATTTTACAGCATTATATGAAGTGGCAAAAACAGTCAATGCATCACTGGCGCCATCCCAGGTTCTTGAAAAAATCGTATCATGTGTGGCCGGTGCAATGAAGGTAAAGGCCTGTTCTTTGAGGCTTCTTGAATCCCGCCGGAAAAAACTATTGATGGGCGCACAATTCGGCCTGTCAAACGGTTATATCCGAAAAGGCCCTATCCTTGTTGAAGAAAGCGGCCTTGATAAGAAAGCGCTTAAAGGCAAAACCATCTGGCTGAAAAATGCCCAGACGGACAAGGATTTCCAGTATAAGGATAAGGCGAAAGCCGAAGGTATCAAGTCAGTGCTGGTAGTTCCGCTGATGGTGGATAAAAAGGCCATTGGAGTCCTCCGGGTTTACACTAAAGAAGAAAGAAAATTCTATGCCGACGAAATTAAGTTTCTGGAGGCGGTCGGAAATTTAAGCGCTATCGCCCTTGAAAAAGCAAGGCTTCACCAGGCTCTTCGCAAGGATTATGACCTGCTTGTAGCTCATAAATACCGAATAGATGATAATTGATAAACAAAGAGGTGATGTATGATTCGTATAGGCATAAACGGATTTGGCAGGATAGGACGCCAGGTACTAAAGGCAATTCTTGAAAGACATCCCAAAAAGCTTGAGGTAGCGGCAATCAATGACCTTTTTGACGTAGAGACCAATGCCCACCTGTTTAAATATGACACAAATTACGGTCGTTTTACCGGCAATGTCAAAGTCGCTAAAAACAGTATAATCGTTAACGGAAAAACCATCAAGAGTTTCGCATCAAGAGATCCGGCGGAAATACCATGGGATGAGGAAGGGATAGATATCGTGGTTGAAAGCACAGGTCTTTTTAAAACAGGACCAAAGGCTGCCGCCCACATTGAAGCCGGAGCAAAAAAAGTTATTATCTCGGCGCCGGCCAAAGAAGAGGACCTTACGGTTGTGATGGGCGTCAATCACAACGAATACCGGCCCAAGGATCACCATATTCTTTCAAACGCCTCATGTACCACGAATTGCCTTGCCCCTCCCGCCCTCCTTATACACAGGGCTTTCGGTATTGAGAAGGGCTTGATGACCACCATTCACTCAT
>CAZOEH010000368.1:0-3557 GCA_964578785.1 uncultured Desulfonema sp.
GGAAGAGTACTCGAAAGACTGTGGAAAATGACCGAGGGTAAATCCTTTCGCCATCAGCCTTGCCTCAAGCTCCGGCCCGAGCACACCAGCTTCAAAGGTTGCCAGCAGGCTTTCCGGATCGATCTCCGTCAACCTGTTAAGCCTTCTTAAAGAAAGGCTAAGCACAGGCCGCCCGTTATCCGGGATTTTAAGATGCCCGGTAACGCTTGTCCCTCCGCCATACGGGACAATCACTATCCCGTTCTTTCCTGCAAATTCCATTATATCATCAAGCTCTTCAACCGTCGAAGGGAAAGCAACTCCGTCCGGGAATTTGTTCAGAGTGCCGCACCTGAGATCTATCCAGTCGGGCATGCTCTGCCCGTGCGCATGCTTGAGCCTTGTCTCCTGGTTTACAGATATAAGGTTATGGGATGGGATGTTTGAAGCAGGAACGCGTTCCAGAATCTTATGAATAGAAATATCTTCTCCGGGAGACCCTTCTCCGATGAGCCCTTTTAGAATTTCACGTCCCTTTTCAGGTAGCTCGGCATTAACCGAAAGATCGCCCCAGCCGTTCCATCGTTTCATTTACCAGACCCCGTCTATATGCATTCCGCAATGCGGGCACTTGCTGTTTTCAACCGCATTTTTTTTAATATAAAACCCTATTCTTTCGATGAGCATTTTGCCGCAATTGTAACAGTAGGTGTTTTCTCCGTCTTCTCCCGGCACATTCCCCGTATAGACATATTTCAAACCGCATTTCATGCCGATCTCCCTCGCCGAAACAAGCGTTTCAAGAGGTGTTGACGGCCGGTCCTTAAGTTTGTATGTGGGATGAAATCTGCTTATATGCCACGGTGTTTCAGGACCGAGGGATCCGGCAAGAAATTCCGCAAGCTTTTTGAGTTCCGCCGCGTCATCATTAAGACCCGGAATGATAAGGGTGGTGACCTCAATGAAAATGCCGAGAGATTTCATTTCCTTTAATGTCTCCTTGACCTTTTCAAGTTTTGCGCCGCAATATTTTTTATAATATTCCTCCGTAAATGCCTTCAGATCCACATTGGCAGCATGCAGATACGGATGAATCATGGCAAGCATCTCTTTTGTCATATAGCCGTTTGTAACAAATACGTTCTTCAGGCCTTTTTCACTGGCAAAAATTGCCGTATCACGGGCGAATTCAAAGTAGACGGTTGGTTCAGTATAGGTATAGGCTATGCTTTTGCATTTTTCCCTGACAGCCGCAGCGACAACATCTTCAGGAGTAAAACTCCCGCCCATTATTAAACCCTTATTATCCAGCGGCATCTGGGAAATATCCGCATTCTGGCAGAAAAGACATCTGAAATTGCAGCCTGCAGTTGCAATGGAATAGGAAAGGCTTCCGGGCAGGAAATGAAACAGCGGCTTTTTTTCTATGGGATCGATGTGTCTTGCGATGAGTTTTCCATAAACGAGCGTTTCAAGTGTACCATCCCTGTTCTCCCTGACGCCGCATATTCCTCTTTTTCCGTTTACTATAACACATCTGTGGCTGCAGAGATTGCACTTTACTTTTTTATCCTTAAGATGTTCATATAGAAGGGCTTCCAAGGCAGGTCCTCCGTGTTACGGGTTATCCGGCAACTGCGCCAGTGGTCTGCTTTGCCGGGTATAATGAAAGCGGTCTTGTTCTGAATCTCGGTACGGGAGTGACGACAATTCCTGCAAATGTTCCGAACGGATATTTTTTTGCAAAACCGGTCTGCTCCAGTTTGCCGGCGATTGCCTGCGGCATCAGGGGAAGCCTGTAAACCGTCTCCCACGACACAGGAACGTCGCCCAGAATTTCCTTTACAATCTCTTTTATCTCCCAGATATTATAAAAATTCGCATGCTTGTAAACCGAACCGGAAAAGAGCCCTTTTATGCGCATGCTGAAAACATTGACCGAACAGCTGTTTAGAATCCCGATGAATATCTTGTCTTTCGCGACCCTGCATGCCTCTTCCACTGCCTTTTTCGGATTATTTACGAATTCAAGTGAAGTGAAAAATGATGCGTAATTGAAGGAATTGTCGTCAAAAGGAAGATCCTCGGCAAATCCGCGCCGAAATTCAGCACGGTTTCCAAGTTTGTTCGATGCGCAATCGAGCATATGCTGTGAAGGATCTATCCCTGTAACAGAGAGGCCCGATTCAATAAAAGGGACCAGGCTCTCGCCTGTTCCACAGCCGATATCAAGAACAGTTTCACCTCTTGCGGGCCGCAGCATATCCAGCATGAGTTTTTTTTCGAGGTTGGAAATAAATTTATTCTGCGGTTTGTCAAACCACCGGTCGTATTCTTTGGAGTCTTTACTGTTAAAAACATAACCCATAGCAGCTGTCTATGAATAAATTAGAATGTTAGCTTTCCCCCGATCAATTCGGGAAAAGGAGTCCGAATTTCAACTTTTCAATGGTTTATCTTCCAATGATTTCAGGCTGGAGGCATCAGCCATATCCGGCCCGGCCTCTTGCCCGGGCTCTGCGGCCCCTGCGGTACTATTTACAGCAACCGGAGCTTTCGGCCGGCTCTTTTTTCTGTATCTCCGCCTCTTTTTCGGTCTTGCGCTCTGTTTCTGCTCAGATGCCGGTTCAGTACTTTCTTTCAATTCCGGCTGCTCTTCAGGTTCTCTTTTCTCTACCGGCTCAGGTTCGGCGGGCCCGAACCCGAAAAAGCTGCCCGGGAAATGATCTTTCTTAGGTTTTTCTTCGGACTCTATTTCCGGAGGACCAGCAGGCTCTCTCGCAGGAGGCCCGGCAGGCGCTCTTGCAGGAAAGCCTTTTTGCTTATCCCGCCCTCTTTTAAACCTCTCTTTCGGTTCCCTCCTTTTATCTCTTGCGCTGAAAACAGGCCTGCTTTTATCCTCGGCGAACCAGTCATCTTCCGGCCAGACCACGGGTATTTTATAGCCAAGTTTTTCTTCTATACTTTCCAGATATAAAACAAATTCATCACAGGCCAGAGAGAGTGCGATTCCTTCTTTACCGGCTCTGGCGGTACGGCCTATCCTGTGGACATAGTTTTCCCCGTCCTGGGGAAGATCATAATTAATGACATGGGAGATATCTTCCACATGAATACCCCGGGATGCAACGTCTGTCGCAACCAGAATCTTTATATTCCCGCTTTTATATTTTTCCATGAGGCTGAAGCGTTGCCTCTGGGGAAGATCACCCGTTATTCCCTCGGCCGGATATCCATTCCCTTTAAGCTTTGCGGTCACCCAGTCCACACCCGCTCTTGTATTGACGAAAATAAGAATCCTCGACCATTCTTCACGCTTAAGCAGTCCCAGCAGAAGTGACATTTTGCTCTCTTTACCGACATGGAAAAGGGTCTGTTTTATCCCGTCGACAGCCACCTCCTCCGGCGTAACTGAAATAAACTCCGGAAGGTTCATGTATTCATAGGTCAGTTCCAATACCCTGTAGGAAAGAGTGGCCGAAAAAAGCATGGACTGTCTTTTCATGTAGTGAGGAAGTTTCTGCAGGATATACCTCATATCTTTCGAAAAACCGAGATCGAGAAGGCGGTCAGCCTCA
>CAZOEH010000369.1:0-3529 GCA_964578785.1 uncultured Desulfonema sp.
ATAAAATTCAGGAGGGGCTCCGGGCCAGAGAATGGTACCGTCGTGAAACTGGGCCAGGTGAGCAGGCGGGCGCCAGATTGTTTTTCCGCCTTTTTCCTTTTTAAATACGAGTCCCTTTATGAACATATCCTTTAAGCCGGATTCTATTTCATCAACGGGACGGTTTAATTTTGCGGCCATTTCTTCCGATGTTCCGGGAAGTGATACAAGAAGCTTTGCCTGGTCATCATTTATCATGCACCGGAGAATTTCCGGAATCAGCTCCGAGTCTTTTTGCATCATGCGTTCTGCGAAAACCCTGTAAGAAGATGTGTCGCTCATTCCAATACTCCCGTATGTGTGATAAAATGATATAAAACACTAAGAATAATTAAAAATATTATATGAAACCTGTCCGGTATTATTATGAAAAAAAAGGATGGGTGTCAATTAATAAGAGAATAGCATTCAAAAGAGATGTTGTTCCAGGGTTCCATGATTCGTGGATTCAAGGGTTCGAGTGTCCGGATGGAAACACAGGTTACCAGGAATAGGGGAGAGGCTTATTGATGGTTATAAGCTTGTTCTCAATGCTTATGTATCCCCCGGCGAGAAGATCTTTGAATATACGGCTGACCATCTCTCTTGATGAACCCGTCATATTGGCTATCTCCTGATGGGTCAGCTTTTCTTCAATGATATGTTTTTCACCCTGTGATTTTGCCATGTGGACCAGAAGCCTTGCAACGCGGCCGTATACATCCATGAGAGCGAGGCCTTCAATCTGCTTTGTAGCTTCCCTGAGTCTTTTTACGACTCCGACAAGCAGATTAAAAGCGAGATTGGGGTTTGATGACAGAATATCCCTCAGACCGTCTCTTGAAATAATAAGAACTTCGGTGGGTTCTCTTGTAATTATGTTTGCGGATCTGTGCTCTCCGTCAATGAATGCAAGTTCGCCAAAATATTCACCAGGGCCGAAAATAGAAAGGATGACCTCCTTTCCGTGCTCGTCGGTTATTATCGCTTTAACCTTACCGCTGCAAACGACGTACAGAGAATCGGTACTGTCTCCTTCACTGATCAGAATCGTGTTTTTGAGGAATGACTTTTTGACTGCAACATTGGTAAGTTCATAAAGTTCATCATCATGAAGACATGAGAATATAGGGATATTTTTTAATATTCCTGCCTGTTTCAAAGTTAACACCTTCCGGTAATAACGTTATCGTAAAAAGCCATTCCCCCGCAAAGATCACGGAGGACACAAGGAATGTGAATAATTAACTTTTTATACGAATATCATGAATAACGAACCTGTTCCTCAGCGTCTGTGTGTTTTTCTATTTCATCCTTATTTTTCCCTGACGGGAAAAATTTAATCAATCCTTTTTTATCCTGGTTATGTTCCGGTAATTCATTTGATGGGACATCTTTTGTATTATCCATCCTGCAGCTGCCTTCGAAGATCACTCCTTCGTGGATAATCAGCGATGGTGTGAAGATGTTTCCGTAAACTTTGCCTTTAGCCAGAATTTCAATGCTGAAACCTGCATTGATGTTGCCGTGCACCTCGCCGCTTATTACTACAATGCCGGAATTGATATTGGCTTCAACAATTCCGCGCTCTCCTATCAAAAGTGTTCCGTCGGAAGATATGTCGCCTTTGAAACGTCCGTCAATTCTTAAAGTTCCGTGAAAAGAGAGTTTCCCCTCGAAAGCTGTTTTCTCTCCAAGCAAGGCGATGTCGTTTGTTTTTTTCATACCAGAATCCCCGGTTATTATTTTTCCTGTCTGTTCGATGCCCAGTTTTTTTGTAGCAGGCCTGTTTGCAAATTGCAAAAGGTATTATCGGCTTTTCTTAAAAAATATGGATCACCTCCAAAAGAGTTGGTGATCCTATGAGGATTCAAGGATCCAAGGGTTCAAGGATTCGAGTGACACGAAGTGAAGCATCAGCGCTCAATGCTTTAAAACTATAAGGAATTGGTTGTTTGGCAAAAGTCCTGTCAACTATATCTTGAGATTTATAGGGCAAAGAAAAGCCTGTTAGAACTTCGGAGAGATATCAGGTAGGTTGAGAGGATGCTGAAGCCCTGATAAAATCATTAGAAAAGAAACACTTGAATCCTTGAACCCTGGAATCCTAGACCCCTTCCTCCCATATCGGGGACTATTTATTCTGCTGAAAGTTTTTTCAACAGCGAGATAATTTCCCATGAAAACCGTTCGTTGCTGCATGGGAATATAGCGTTGTTTGTGAATACAGGATCTTTTTTCAGATCATATCTTGAGCTGAGAAGAGCCTTTTCCCAGAGACCTGTATGAGGAATAGGGGAGTAGTATGCGGGAATCGGAGTTATTCCGGTTTTTTTTACCGTTTTTATCGATTCTATAATGGATCCGGTATCCTGGCCGGGGAGACCGGCAAGCAGATAGGCCCCGACCTGATTTTTTGAAAATCCCGATTCTTTTAAGAATAAGACAGCCTGATAGAATTCGGCTTCGGAAACCTTATGGTCCAGGCCGCTTCTTTTATCAAACAATGTTGTTTCAAGCCCGAGCCTTACTGTCTGAAAGCCGGCTTTAAACATCAGATCCGCAGTCTGTTTCGTTATCTCTCTTATGTGAATTGCATTCGGAGTATGAAACCGGAGTTTTATTCCTGTTCCGATTATTCCTTCAAGGATAGGAACCGCATGGTTATCGGCATCGGTAAGAAATGCGTCGTCATACAGAGCAAAATCTTCAACTTTGAATTTTTCATGCCAGTATCTGATCTCAGTTATGACCGATTCCGGAGACCTGAGCATCCGTTTGGGGACAAGAAAACGGGAGGCGCAGTATGAACATGAGAAAGGACAGCCTCTTGATGTAAGTATCGGGACAAACGCGATTCCGCTTTCAAGATCGAATGCAGGGTAGGGGTAGGAATCAAGATCTTCAGGATCAAATTTCATTTCATCGGAAAATCCGGTATATCCTTTTATAAGGTCAAGGATGAATTTTTCACCTGCTCCGGGGAAAACCCTGTCCGCGCCTGAATATTTGACCGCATGATCATGGCAGAGAGTCGCGTATATGCCTCCGAGAAGAAGATGCGCCGAAGAAAAAGCGTCCCGGAGAACTTTTATTGTCTCAAAGAGGCCCGGATACCAGTATGACATGTGGGAGGTAACCAGAATGACATCGGGTTTTGAAATATCCGAAAGGTCTTTCCTGAACATTTCTTCTGATATTCCGTATCGTGAATAATTTCTCGGAATATCTTCAAGCCCTTCGGGTTTTGGAATCGGTGTTTTTAGGTATGAGCCTCTTCCGTCTGTTTTGGATGCGGTATGTTTTTTAATACCCGGGTGAAACCTGTTCAGGCAGTCAACATATTCGACATTGCATCCGTGCTCTCTTAAGATGGATGCAAGATAGAGAAGACCTATCGGTTTTGCCCAGTAATCATAGGCCGCAAAATCGTGTATCCACGGGTTGACGAGCAGGATGTTTGGGGTGTCTGAAATCATTTGTGAAAAGAGTCAAATCAACCATTGACGGC
>CAZOEH010000370.1:0-3528 GCA_964578785.1 uncultured Desulfonema sp.
GACGACGTATGCAATTAGCTCATTATAATTGCAATAAATTTATATTATATATTTATCCTCGATATTTTCTGCAATTTGAGGAAAAAACATAACCGGTTTCGATTTATCAATATCCTGCTGTCACCAGTGCGGCTGGTTGCCTATGCGATGCCCCATAACCTCAAGGGTTTCATGCACAACGACAAAGGCCCCGGGGTCGGCTTTCCGGACTATCTCCTTTATGCGGGGAAGTTCCCTGAATGTGACGACAGTATACAGAATATTTTCATCCTTTCCCGTATAGGCGCCCTGCCCTTTGATGAAGGTTACTCCCCTCACAATATCTTTGAGAATTTTCCGGGAAATCTCCTCCCACTTCGGCGATATGATGATCACGGCCTTTCTCTGGCTGAGTCCGGTTAACACCAACTCAACAATCCTTGTTGAAACATACATATAAATCAGTGTGTAAAGGGCTGAATCAAGCGAGAACAATAAAGCGGCGGCTGCAAGTACAATTACATTGAAAGAAAGAATCGTATTTCCGACACGAACGGAAAAACGGTTGAGGAGTATCACGGAAAATATATCAGCTCCTCCGGCCGATCCTTTCGATTTCAATATTATTCCGGCTCCGATACCGGTAATTATCCCGGCAAGGAGCGCGCTCAATATCTTATCCTGAACCGGCAGCGGAATTTTTATAAATGCGACTGCGGTGGAGAAAATAATCATTCCTGCAATACTGTAATAAAAGAATCTCCGGCCTACGAACTTCCATCCGAGCACAAAAAGAGGGATATTCATCAGCAGATAGAGCCACCCCACCGGTAAGGATGGAAAAATATAATGAAAACCGAGAGCAAGACCAACAATCCCGCCGCTTACGAACTGGTGCGGGATAATGATGCCGTTTATTGCCACGGCAACCAGCGCGCTTCCGATGCCGATAAGCGATAGATTTAAAATCACCTGTTTGACGATTTCCGCGCCGGATTCCTGGCTTTCCGGTTGATTGCCGCCGGAAAGCTCCTCTTCTTTTGTGCTAACTTCATCGCTCATATCTCTTACCCCGTTTTGTCCCTGATGAATTCGTGAAAAATATAAACGATGCCCCGATGTTTCGCAACAAAAATGAACCGATTGATCGAAATGCCCGATGAAACGGGAAACTGAAGAAGGAACTTATATTTTTATTTTCAGCTTTATTTTTTTGAATTAAATGATTAATATAGCAAATAGATGAAACTGGGTTTCCGGAGAGACATTTGCATAAAGGCTCCGGATTGGTAACTACTCAGGAGCCAGGAGCCAGAATGAAAAGGCTTACGTTGCTATTATTCCGGATTCTGAATCCTGAATTCTGACTTCTGAGCTGTTACTCAGATTGTATATAACAGGAGGATACCATGTGGGAATATACGGAAAAAGTTAAAGATCACTTTTTAAATCCCAGGAATGTCGGAGTAATTGAAAAGCCCGATGGAGTAGGAGAGGTCGGTTCTCTTGCATGCGGGGATGCCCTGACACTCTACTTCAAACTGGATGAAGAAGGCAAAATCAAGGATGCGAAATTTCAGACATTCGGATGCGCAAGCGCGATAGCATCTTCATCAGCTCTTACCGAAATGATGAAGGGATTGACCCTCGATGAAGTTTCCAAAATTACAAACGAAGACATAGCCTCTTACCTCGGGGAACTTCCGAAGGAAAAAATGCATTGCTCCGTAATGGGCAGGGACGCCCTTGAAAAAGCCATAGCGCACTATCGCGGCGAAAAAGAAAAAAAGGTGGAAGGCGAAATCGTATGCGAGTGCTTCGGCGTAACCGATATCGAAATAAGGCGCGCCGTTACAGAAAACAACCTTTCGACGATTGAAGATGTTACCGATTATGTCAAGGCAGGCGGGGGCTGCGGCAAATGCCACGAAAAAATCCAGGAAATCATCGATTCCGTTCACAGCAAGGATAAACCCGCAAAGAAAAAGACCGTAAAGCTTACCAACATACAGAAAATAAAATTAATAGAAGAAACGCTTGAACGCGAAATAAAACCCGCTCTCAAAAAAGACGGCGGAAATATAGAACTTATCGACGTGGACGGGAACAGAATCATTGTCAAGATGCGCGGCACATGCGCGACATGCAGCAAATCCCAGATTACCCTGAAGCATTATGTCGAATCGAAGTTAAGAGAACTTGTCGCCCCTGAACTTATTGTTGAAGAGGTGCAGCAATGAAACCGGTATATGTCGATAACAACGCCACCACACGGGTCGCCCCCGAAGTCCTTGAAGAGATGCTTCCCTATTTCACCGAACTATACGGGAACCCCTCAAGCATGCACTCTTTCGGGGGAAATGTCGCGCGAAAAATAAAAGAGGCGCGTGAAAGAGTCGCGGAAATGATCGGCGCGACACCCGGTGAAATACTATTTACAAGCTGCGGAACCGAAAGCGACAGCACCGCGATCCGGGCGGCCCTGATTTCGAATCCTGATAAGAAGCACATTATTACTAGCAGGGTCGAGCATCCCGCAATAAAGAATCTTTATGAAAACCTTGCAAAGAACGGATACCGGGCTACATTCGTTCCGGTGGACAGCAAGGGCGTGCTCGATCTCGATTATTTATACAGGCATCTTGACGATGATACGGCTGTTGTCAGCATCATGTGGGCGAATAATGAGTCCGGTGTGATTTTCCCGATTGAGGAGATCGCCCACGCCGTTAACGCAAAAGGAATTGTTTTTCATACGGATGCGGTGCAGGCCGTGGGCAAAGTACCTGTCAACATGAAAAAAGTCAAAGCCGACATGCTTTCTCTTTCGGGACACAAGATTCACGCTCCAAAGGGAATAGGCGCTCTGTATATACGGAAAGGCACCAAGTTCTCACCCTTCCTGATAGGAGGACATCAGGAGAGCGGAAGAAGGGGCGGCACGGAAAATGTGGCGTCCATAATAGGACTCGGCAAAGCGAGCGAAATGGCTCTTTCCCATTTAAATGAAATGAAAACCCGGATAAAAAAAATGCGGGACAAGCTTGAAACATCCCTTGTCAAAACGGTTCCGAATACCATGATAAACGGAGATAAGGATCATCGGCTTCCCAATACATCAAGCATAGGTTTTGAATTTGTCGAAGGAGAGGCGATACTTCTCATGATGGATGAGTTCGGCATCTGCGCATCGTCCGGCTCGGCATGCACATCAGGCTCTCTTGAACCGTCCCACGTGCTTCGCGCGATGGGTGTTCCTTTCACGGCGGCACACGGATCCATTCGCTTCAGCCTGAGCACTTACAATACTGAAAAAGAAATCGATTTTATAATTGAAAAGGTTCCGCCGATAATAAAAAGGCTGAGAGAGCTTTCCCCTTTCTGGAAAAATAATAAATGCGGATAAATCCCTGAACCCTTGAAGCCGTGTTTTGCACAGGATTTGTGTTTTTATGGACTCATAAAAAGTAAGAATTTGTTCTTTTATGTCATTCCCGCGAAAGCGGGGCACTTGGTGAAGCGTGAGCGCTATCCAGTCTTTTCAGCTAG
>CAZOEH010000371.1:0-3524 GCA_964578785.1 uncultured Desulfonema sp.
TGTTATGCAAAGGTCTCTTAAATGGCGCTTGCGCCCCCATCCACCATTATTGTCTGGCCTGTAATAAAATTTGAAGCGTCCGAACAGAGAAACATGACCGGATGGGCCACATCAGCCGGTTCAGCTATCCTTCCCATCGGGATCGTTCTGATTATCTGGTCATATATTTCTTTGTTTGACCAGAAAGGTTCGCTGAATTTTGTCCTTACCATGCACGGAGCAACTGAATTAACCTGGATATTAAAAGGCGCAAGCTCCTGGGCAAGGACTTTTGTCATCATCTCGATACCTGCTTTTGCTATGCCGTAAATTCCCATGGCCGGCGCAGACCTTCTTCCGGCTATTGAGGAAATACTTACTATCTTTCCTCTTTTCTGGGTTCTCATAATCTGCCCGGCTTTTTTTGAACATAAGAAGGTGCCGCTCAGATTGGATTCTATGATTTTCTGCCATAACGAATAATCCGCATCTGTTGCGGATGTTATAATGTTCATGCCCACATTGTTTATCAGACCGTCGACTTTTCCGAAATGTTCAAGTGTTTTCTTAAAAAGATTTTCGACATCCTCTTCTTTTGCGACATGTGCCTGTACAGCCAGTAGATTGTCTCCTCCTTTAAGAGCCTCTTTTGCCGATTCGAGGCCTTCCTTTTTCCTTCCGCAAACAGCTACTTTTGCATTCTGACTTAAAAGCATTTTTGCAATTTCAAAGCCTATGCCCCTGCTTCCGCCCGTTATTACAAAGACTCTCCCGTCAAGACCGTAAGCCAAAGCGCTCATTTTTTCTCCTTCAAACTTTATTCTATAAATACATATTGCCCGACATGTATTTTGCTTTTTGGCGTCAGTTTATTTATGCGCAGGAGCCTGTCAAGCGGCATATTATATTTCTGCGATATCCTGAAAAGATTGTCTCCGGATTTCACCCGATATTTTTTCAGAATATTAATGTTCTGATTATCATTGCCCCGTTTGTGAATATATAAAACCTGTCCCACATGAAGGTCCATCTTATTCAAATTATTGAGCTCCTGTATGTTCTTGACTGTTGTATTATAGCGGTTGGCTATGATCCAGAGAGATTCACCGCTTTTAACAATATGAGACATAGTCTGCTTTGATTTTTCCCTAACATTCTGCTGTGTGCTTTTTTCGGGTTCAGATGCCGGGATGGAGTATCCTCCGGTCGGTATGTGAAGCCTTTTCCCGACCATCAGGGTCGTTTTTCTCATCTTGTTTGCGCGCATAAGATTCTGGACGCTTACCCTATAGCGTCTTGCTATTGTGGAAAGAGTTTCACCGCGTTTAACTTTATGGTAGGCTGCCGAAGCCTGCGGTTTTGCCTTAGAAAGAGGGATCGTTTCTATTTTAGCCAGCAGCTCCTCACCCTTGCCTGCGGGTACATTGAAAAGATACTCATAGGGAGGCAGAATACCCTGTCTTAATTCAGGATTGAGATATTTTAAAATTGCTTCATCAGTGTTCAGTTCCTTCGCAATTTCGCTGATATGCACCTGTCTGGATATTTCCACTGTTTCGTATTCCAAAGGTGACGGTATTTCGATATCATCGAGACCGTATTTCTTTGGATCGGAGAGAATGTGTAGTGTGGCTAAAAATCTTGGAACGTATCTCGCCGTTTCGACAGGAAGCCGCGGATAAAGATCCCAGAAATTGTCCAGGTAGTTTACGTTCTGGTCGCGTATCACCCTTAAAACCCTTCCTTCTCCGCAATTATACGCCGCAAGCACTGTTGACCAGTCGCCGAACATCTGGTGCAGTTCCTTGAGATATGCTATAGCCGCTTCCGTCGATTTTACCGGGTCGAGTCTTTCATCAATGAAAAGATCTCTCTTTAAGCCGAATTTGTAGCCGGTTGAAGGTATAAACTGCCATAGCCCCAAAGCCCTTGCCGAAGATAAAGCTCTTGCATTGAATCCGCTTTCGATCAGGGGCAACCAGGACAACTCCGATGGGAGCCCTGCCTGTTTGAGCATATCAAGAATTCTTGTCCTGAAATAGCCCGAACGTTTTAAGGATTCTCTGAAAAAGTTTTTTTCCGCACCTGTGGTGAAAAGGTTAATTTCCGACTGGATATGGCGGTTCATATCCATCTGGATCGCCCTGTGGTTTCCATTGACCGCGAAATTCCGGGAGGTATAGATTTCAAGTATTCTTTTAGAAATAGTGAATCTTATATCTTCTTTTTGCTGGGTCAATGCCGCGTTGTCATTCGTATCTGTTGATAAAAGCAGGGAATAAGCCTGATCCAGGGCTTCAATGGCATTATCCAGTTCGCCGTTTTGCCATAATTCCTGGGCCATCTCGCAATAATCAAGAGTCTCATCCATTACACCTTCCGGATTTTTTTTGGGAGATGAACTGTTTTCTCCTGAAACGCCGTTTTCTTCAATATCATCTACAAGATCGCTATCTTCTTTAATCTCCTCAGGGATAGAAGCAGCAATGACAGGAACGGGAAGAGAAGACTCTTGTATTTTATTTGTTATTGAAATATTTGCGGATTTATCAGGTTCTGGCGGATTATTAATTATGGGATTCTTTATTTCCGGAACAGCGGATGTGTCTGCCGGAGAAGGCGGAACAGGTTCGTTTTTGACTGTTTTTACCGGATTAATTTCGGCTGATCTTTGCAATTCCGTATTATTAACAGTTAATACCTTTTTATTATCATTATGAGCGCAACCCGATATCAGAATGCATATGACTGTAAATAAAGCAGCGGCTATATTTTTCAAAATAATAAATCCTTAAATTATCTGTGGTTAGTAATGTTACAAATCGAAATTAACCAACTATTATAAAACGGATTTCATTGCCTGCAACAGAATTTCTATAATCACAATTGAAGGACTGCTATATGCCCAGCCTGGCAGGCTATTTATTTTATGAACCGAAACAGCGGGCTAACCCGGCTGATTGCGGCAGGAAATCTTTAATTATTCCAAAGTTGTCAGGGCTGCATTGATTATAAACTGGCAGCCGATAGATTTTTGAACGATTACACAAACAGAGCCCGTTTTGTCAAGGATTAATCCCAAAAACACTGTAAAGTCGCTATTTTTTTGGGTATACTTTTCAGATGGGTAACAATTTTTTTTGTCATTTACACCAAATTCCGCCCGGGCGGATTTATTACAAATATGACCGCCTCCGGCATTTCCCCGGACAACTGTGCCTAATAACCGGTTGGCAGTCAGCGCGGGAAAAAAATTCCACAATTAATATAATCAATGTGATAAAAAGGTGCTTTATAACTACTATAATTAATAATAACATTTAGTTATATAAATACGCATATTTTTCTTTATGAAATTAAATTTTTGATAAAATAATTATTGATTTTTTATTTGAAGCCGGATAAAAGAAACAGTTCTTATTGGAACAGGCAATAATGATTTGCAATATTTTTAACTATTTTTACAATAAACATAAGAGATAATTAGCGGGCCAGAGTAGCTCAGTAGGTAGAGCGCCTCACTTGTAATGAGGATGTCGCGGGTT
>CAZOEH010000372.1:0-3517 GCA_964578785.1 uncultured Desulfonema sp.
CTGTTGAAGGCCCCCCGCGCTGGACATTTACGATCACGCAGGGAATTTCAGCCATAACAGCATAACCGAGGGCCTCCTGCATAAGTGAAAAACCGGGGCCGCTAGTGGCTGTCATGACTTTATTGCCGGTCAAAGATGCTCCGATGATTGCACAAATTGATGCAATTTCATCTTCCATCTGGAGAAACCGGCCGCCTATCTGGGGGAGCCTTACCGAAAGATGTTCGGCGATTTCCGTGGAGGGCGTTATCGGATAGCCGGCAAAAAAATTGAGTCCGGCATATAATGCCGCTTCCACGCAGACTTCGTTTCCCTGAACAAATTTTAAATTCTTTTCATTCATATGATAGCCCTATTCAGTTAATACTTCTATGTCAAGATCAGGACATCGCAGCTCGCACAGCTTGCA
The DNA here is from genome assembly GCA_964578785.1 of uncultured Desulfonema sp. Classification (GTDB taxonomy): domain Bacteria; phylum Desulfobacterota; class Desulfobacteria; order Desulfobacterales; family RPRI01; genus RPRI01. The sequence goes on from CAZOEH010000372.1 coordinate 410, forward strand.
TGCTGTGCAATCCTGAGGTCTTACCGCAATTGCTTTTTCCTCCGAGTCGAGTTCAAGCACATTTTTCGGGCAGAAATGCACACAAATACCACATCCCTTGCACCAGTTCCTGTTTATCCGAAGTTCTTTCAGTTTAGGTTTTGCCATACATTGGTTCCCGGTTTATTGTTTATTGTTCGAATATAGAATATCGGACATCGAATATAGTTTCTGGTTGCTGGTCTCTGGTTTATGGTTTAACCAGAAACTACAAACCAGAAACCACAAACCAATCCCTAACAACTTTCCTTATACAAATCTTTGCATCAGTTCATCAACAGTTTTATCGACATTATCAGGAGTTATTCCAAGCTTTATACACATATTTTCAGCGCTTTCAAGCCTTTTCGGATCTTTCATGTCGGAAAGCCGTGAAAATATTCCAAGCCGTCTCCCGATCTGGTATTTTATCTGCCGCTCCTGCGGCATATCGAGAAACGAACGCAGAACACCCGTAATTTTTTCCTTGTCCTGAGGAAGTTTTCCTTCAACATCCTCAAAAAGGTTTAAAATATGATCGCTTTTGATCATGCTTGTTATACCGTTTAAATTTTCTATAAAAAGAAGTATCTCTTTTGCCATCATAAGGTCGGTGCATTTTTCAAAACGGCCCGCCTTGTATTCGTCATAGAGTCCTATGCTCGCAGGAATTGCAAGAGTCCGGAGTCTTATAAAATCGGGATTTATCCTGTTTAACGCGTCGGCCGTCTCCATCGCGTGCTCCCTTGATAAACCTGCGCCCCCGAGTCCCGGCATGACATATTCGGAAAGTTCGAATCCGGCTTTTTTCGCCTTTTGCCCTGCCTTTATCTGGGTCTCTTTTGACACCCCTTTTTTTACAAGTTCAAGAACTTTGTCTGATCCCGATTCAAGGCCGATATGTATTCTGTTTAACCCTGCCGCCCTGATACCGGAAAGGTCGCTGTCGCTGATTCTTGCGACGGTATGGGATCGCGCGTACGATGTTATTCTTTCCGTCCAGGGGAAGCAATTTTTGAGATGACAAAGAATTTCAATAAGGTCTGATGGCTTAATGATAAGACTGTTGGCATCCTGAATGAATATAGATTTCATTCCGCATTCCATCCAGTGATATGCGGCGCTGAACGCCTGTCTTTCTTCCGGCATTATATTCAGGCCCCCTGTATCGATCTCATTCCGGCCTTTCCGCCTCGCATCATCCGTAAGATCGATCAATGCTGTTACATATTTATGAACAGTATCGATATCTTTTATAACATGATCTACAGGCCGGACGGAAAACTTTGATCTCTTGTAAACCGGGCAGAAGGCGCAGCGGTTCCACGGGCAGTTTCTTGTCACCCGTATCAAAAGGCTGTATGCTTCGCTTGGGGGCCGGATAGGACCCTGTTCGAAGCCTTTATATTCTGTAGATTCAGTTTCTTTTGATTTCAATTACTTATTTCCGGATATTGGAATAAACAAATAATTATTTTAAAATAAACTATAAAACATAATGTTCTTATAGTCAAAGCTCATAATGTAAAACTATTATTCTGCTTTTTTTAAATGTGCTTTCCGCTGTCTGTGTCTGAACTTCATTGCCTATCTGGCAGGCATCATTTTCATAGGCATACGAAAAAGCTTTACAGCGTCGGTCTGACAATAGCTGATGCGGTATTCGAGCGGGCGGTTTTTGAATGTCAAGGCCAGCATTTCAACCTGAAGCAGCGGGGAGCCCTCAGGTACTTTCAGGCTCGTGCTCATTTCTTTAGTTGCGCAAGTGACGGCAAACATTTCCTTATAGCGCACGGTCGGCAGCTTATAAACATCTTCAAACAACTGGTATAAGGGTTTGCTTTCAAATAATTCCCGCGGGAATTTGTCGATATCCCTGAATAAGTTGCCAGGCAGAAAAGATACAGAGAAAACAACGGGTTTTGTTTTCAATGTAAAAACCCGGTCGATTTGAAACAACTCGATGTCGGGTTTTATTTTAAGGTATCTACCAGCCGGTTGTACGCCCTTGATACACTTTATGTTTTGAAATTGGACTTTCAGCGGTGTATCTTCGTTTTCAAAATCCGAAACGAAATGATATAGACGGATCTTGTCGCGGCCAATCATGGAACCGGACACAAAAGTTCCCTTTCCCTGGACCCGGAATAACAAGCCTGTGTTGACCAGGTTAAGCAAGGCGGTTTTAACCGTTCCGATGCTTACCCCGAAGGTGTTTGCCAGATCCTTTTCTGTCGGAATCATGTCTCCGGGTCCCCATTCTCCATTTTCGATTCGGTTGAGAACGCTGCTTTGGACAAGGAAATATTGAGGAACCGCTTTTTCAGGGACACGGTTTTCGGCAGTTTTGCTATAGATTTGCAGTTTTCTGTGTGGCCTGTTGATCATAACATAATCTATTTTTTCCGAACCGTTCAACTTGTTGGGCCAATACAAGAACCTTTTCGTATTGATCGATCCTGATCGGGAGCCAGTTGAATCACCCCGAACATGATATTGAGTTCTTCCTTCGCTGTTTATGCCTATAAGTGGCGGAGGAAGAACTCATAAGTATACAATCTGGTCTGAAAACGATCATTTGTCAATCCGAGGTTTTTATCTGGCTTAATTTATGACGATACTTTCTTTTTTGGCGATTTCTGAACCCCGTTTAAGTTCATCCGAAACGAACTTTTTAAGCTCTGACGAGGGTATATAGGCTGAATTAAATCCCAGTTTATTTAGCGTTTCCGTCATGCCGGAATCCTTGAGAGTGTCTGCAACAGCCTTGTTAAGTTTAAGAATAACATCCGAAGGCGTTTTGGCCGGAGCCACAAAAGCGAACCAGCCCGACATCACCACATTAGGGTATCCCTTTTCGCTGAAGGTAGGCACATCTTTCATTTCAGGCAACCGCTTGTCTTCGAAGGATGCCAGTACACGAAGATCTCCGGATGCGACCTTGCCGGAGAGCGCCGGCAAGGCTGTTATCAAATAGTCGATATGTCCTCCCATCAAGGCGGTTACACTCGGAGCTGATCCTGCGAATGGCACATGCTTGGACGAAACCTGGCACGCGCCTTTGAACAACTCTGCGGAAAAATGTCCCAG
>CAZOEH010000373.1:0-2710 GCA_964578785.1 uncultured Desulfonema sp.
ATCAATATTGCAGGCATATCAGCGCCTTCAAGAACTGCATAATTAGCGGAACCGATTCTTATTTCGCTGTTTGCAATTATTCCGGAAATATTCTTTTTTACAATATTTGCTAAATCGCCGCTTGGTTTTTCATATTTAGTTTGTATTTTTTCCCAGTGAACATTCGGACCCGGATCATAAGCAGATCTTTGAATCTCTCCGCTGCCAGTTTGCTGCGGCGGATCTTCGGCGGTCCGCCCGGAGCGGATTCACCCATAGGGAGTATTGGCTGTTTTTAGTACGCCCGCTGTTGCCACCGTAAATGGCCGGCCTGTCAGTTGTTTTCCATGCTCCTGTGCTGAGCCGTTTTCATACGTGTTCTGATAAGTATCTGTAAAATAACAGATAGATATGCCTTTTGTCTTGTGAACAAAACTGCCGCCCGCATGAATGCTTATGAAAAGATCCGCCTTAAAATGATTGGCAACTGCGGTTCTTTCCTGAATTTCAAGCTCAGTATCTTCTCTGCGGGTAAGGATAATATTGAATCTGGTCCCAAGATCTGAAGCAATCATTTCTGCAAGCTTCAGAGTCATATCTTTTTCAAGTTTTCCGTCAGGATCTTTTACCCCGAAATCGACATCACCGCCATGTCCCGGGTCTATCGCAATCGTTATAACCCTGGTCCCGGCACCGGACTGTCCTGTATAAATATGAAAACAAAAGATAAACAGGAACAGAAAAACGAGGGACGGAGAAGCATAATATATCTTTTCAATAAATCGATTACAATATATTGACATAACAGGAACTTTAATCAATTTTGCTTGACACGAATATAGGTTGATATTATGTTCAATAACTTATATTATATTAAAGGTTATTAAACGAACCGGCGATATATAAGCCGGTGAAACCTTAGTCTTATTTACTGGAAATTGCAATATCTTTAATTATTAGCAGGTTGCGAAAGTGGCGAAACTGGCAGACGCACTGGACTTAGGATCCAGCTCTGGTGACAGAGTGGGAGTTCAAATCTCCCCTTTCGCACCAAACAGATTGATACCTTCGTAAAAAGTCAAAAACAACTTTTTACGAGCTCATCAAAATTTTTTATAGTTTAAAATCAGGGTATTTTTATCAGAAAGGAAATATATGCAAGTTACAATCGAAGATGTAAGCACCGTAAAAAAGATTCTGCATGTTGAAGTTCCAAATGAGAGAGTTTTGACCGAGATTGACAAAGCCTATGAAAACCTTAAAAAGACGGCGAAATTAAAGGGATTCCGTCCCGGCAAAACACCCCGTTCAGTTCTGGAGAGGTTTTTCAAGAAAGATGTGCACTCGGATGTTTCTAATAAACTTCTTCAGGATTCATTTATCGATGTAGTCAGGGAAAAAGAGCTGAAAATTGTCGGGGACCCGAAGATCGAACCACCCGTCCTTGATGAAAAAGGACCTTATAAATATGCTGCAACCATTGAAATCAAGCCGGAAATTGCAGATATCGATTTTAAAGGCCTGACACTAAAGAAAAATGTATACAGGATCAGCGATGAAGAAATTGAAGCCCAGCTCAAGATGCTTCAGAAAAATCTTGCTCAGCAGAAAACAATAGAAGAAGCCAGGGCTGCCGGTGAAGGTGATTTTGCCCTCATCACATATGAAGGGTTCAAAGACGGAAAACCCTTTGAAGAAACTGCAAAGACCGAAAATTTTACGATTAAACTGGGGCAGGGTCGCATAACAAAAGATTTTGATTCGCAAATTATCGGAATGAGGACAGGTGAAAGAAAGGAGATTAAAGTTCATTTTCCTGAAGGTTACTTTAATCCCAAACTTGAAAACCTTGATATCGTTTTTGATGTGAGCTTAAATGAGATCAGGGAGGAGGTACTTCCTGAAATTAACGATGAACTCGCAAAAAATCTCGGCGGTTTTAACACATTGGAAGAACTTAAAGATAAGATAAAAGAGAACCTGAGCCAGGGATATGGAAAAAGAGTCGAACAGGAACTGAATGAACAGATATTTACTGCTCTTATTGCAAAGACTCAATTCGAAGTGCCCGAAGCAATGATTGAATTTGAGCTTGAAAACATAATTGCCGATGCCGAAAGATCCTTTGCCTACCACAACACATCTCTTGAAGCGCTTGGCTTGTCAAAAGAGACTCTGTCGGTCAAATACAGGGATACTGCCGAAAAACAGATAAGGCGTCATCTTATCCTGGACAAGATAATAGAGCAGGAAAAGCTTATTTTAAAAGATGATGAACTGGAAGAGGGCTTTAAGAAAATGTGCGAATCTTTTAACCAGCCGGTGGATGAAATAAAAAAGTATTACAGGCAGAATAAGGATAAACTCGATTATTTCAAACACACGCTGCTTGAAAAAAACGCCATCAATCTTATTATAGAAAACAGCAGTGTTGAAAACACCGAGCCTGTTCCGGAGACGGAAACAGGGAACCAGCAGGAATAATTTGAAAAAAGGAGGGAAACCTTGCCACTGATACCTATGGTGATTGAGCAGAGCAGCAGGGGAGAACGCGCATACGATATATATTCACGGCTTTTGAAAGACCGGATTATATTTCTTGGGACCGCCATGAACGATGAGGTTGCAAACCTTCTCATCGCCCAGCTCCTTTTTCTTGAATCCGAAGAACCCGACAAGGATATAAACTTTTATATCAATTCGCCGGGCGGAGTAGTGACTTCCGGGCTTG
>CAZOEH010000373.1:2720-3503 GCA_964578785.1 uncultured Desulfonema sp.
TCAAGCCTGACATTGCGACGGTCTGTATCGGTCAGGCGGCAAGCATGGGAGCTTTTTTACTGACGGCGGGGGCTAAGGGGAAGCGCTTTTCTCTGCCGAATTCGCGCATACTGATTCACCAGCCCATGGGAGGATTTCAGGGACAGGCATCAGATATCGCTATTCAGGCAAAAGAGATTCTGAGGATGAAAGACACTCTGAATGAGATCCTGGCGTTCCATACAGGTAAAGATTTAAAACAGATTCAGATAGATACAGACAGGGATTACTTTATGTCGAGCGAAGAAGCAAAGGAATACGGGATTATAGACCATGTCATAGTAAACAGGGGTGACATTGATAATATTGAAAAAGCCGGAGGCGCCAAATGACAAAAAAAGGGAACGACAGCGACAACCTTTTCTGTTCATTCTGCGGTAAGAACCAGAAGGAAGTTACAAAGCTGATAGCAGGGCCCGCGGTCTATATTTGTGATGAATGTATCCAGCTTTGCAGCGAAATTATCGAGGAAGAGAGCGATAAGACGACAACCGAGCATGAGAATCTGCTTATTCCCAAGCAGATAAAAGAGATGCTGGATGACTATGTGATAGAACAGGATTATGCGAAAAAAATTCTGTCGGTTGCCGTCTACAACCATTACAAGCGGCTTGATTCAAATGTTAATACAGGAAATATTGAGATACAGAAAAGCAACATACTGCTCATCGGCTCGACAGGCACCGGCAAAACACTTCTTGCACAGACACTTGCGAGATTTTTAAATGTCCCCTTTACAATAGC
>CAZOEH010000374.1:0-3477 GCA_964578785.1 uncultured Desulfonema sp.
AATATCATCCTTGAATTCCCCGGGATACGCAGGCGCCCCCTTTGTCGTCGCCGCAAACAATGATTCAACAAATGGATTATCATTCGGCGTCCGTGGCCGGGAAAACTTCTGGCTAATCCCGAGCCCTTCGAGCATCTTCATGAACGGCTTTGCCTTCATCTGTACGCCGCGATCATTGTACAACGAGAGTATCTCGTCGATCTGCTCCTTCTTCAGATGCTCTTTCGAAAGGCCGTCCTCGATCAATTCCATGCCTTCCTTGTGCGTCAGGTGCCAGCTGACACGGAACGCCACCACTTTCCTCGAATATTCGTCCATGAGAACATACAGGTACAGAAAGATCCCGCTCACAAGGGTACGCAGATAGCTGATGTCCCAGCACCACCGCTGGTCAGGTCCCGTAAGCACAGGACGATCCGGCTTCCGGCTATTCCCGTTGCGGTGCGACCGGCCGCTCCGGTCTGTGGTCAGCCCTTCAGACCGCATGACACGGTACACTGTAGACGGACTTACGGCAATGCGCCCAGCATCAACACCCTTGGCTGTCAGAACACGGTGGGAATCATCCACGTACGCCTCGTCCTTGGCCAGGACAACAATCGCTTCGCGTTCCTCTGCAAGAATCGCATGAGGGGCATGCACTGGGCCCGGCTTGGCATCTGCCAAGTGAACCAGCGCCGGACACGCCGATCCTCTATCTGGAGTAGCTTGCAGACTTTTTTCCGCTTAATGCCGTGGCTTTCACATTCAGTTATCGTGTCCATTATCGCCTTTTCCATATCTGCGGATACCCATTCCTCGGTTATCGGTCCGGTTATTCCCCATTCACTTTTTTTTTAAGCGCCAGGAACTGCACCGTAAGCTCGGCAAGTGCCTTTTCCTTCTGCTCGTGGTCGCGCTTCATCGTTTCATAGACCTCAAGGGGAACCTCGCGAGCTTTCTTCTTCCCAGGCCGCATCTGGCCGAGGGCCTTGATGCCAGCTTCCCGAACAACAGCCTCATACCGCTGGATATCATGTGTGTACAGCCCTTCGCGCCTGAGAATCTCGGCCTTCTTGCCCGGATTCCGCTTTACCTTTCAAGAATCTGGTACCGCTGCTCGCCGCCAAGATGCTTCCGCTTCCGGATGCCGTTCTGTTGCTGTCCGTTTTCCATATACTGTCTCCAGTTTCTCCGCCCGCCTGTTGATTCTCTTACGACCCTTACACATAGATTAATTCATCCGGAAAAAAGCGGACACGATCTCAGAAACGGGGGGGGGTTCCTTCTGCATTGCGTCTTTATTATTATCTTGCAGTACTGTAAAAACATGCAAATAATCAACACCTTTTCTCTGAAAAAACTCACCATGAGCACCAGGCCAAAGGCGTATCAGATGGAATGGAAGCTCAAGGAAGCGGGGATTTTGCTTAAAAGCGGAAAATATAAAGTGCAGGAAGTGGACGAAATGGTCGGTTTTGAAGACGCGCCCAATTTTCAACATATATTCAAGAAAACGTTCGGCAAGGCGCCCGGTGAATGGGCAGAGAAATAATTGAAAAAAGTCATTCCCACATCTTTTGATGAGGAATTATATTTTCTTTCGAGAATTTTAACCATCAGAAAGGAGCGCCACATGGCAATGCGGATGCTATTCATCAGTCTCACATTTTTAATTCTCGGTATTTTTCCTGTCAATGCCGCTGCGCAGGATCTATCCAGCGTACCCGAATCTGGAACTACATCGGAAACTGCAGTTGAAGCCCCGGTTGAATCAACACCCGAAACCCCGGCCGCTCCAGAGCCGGTTGCAGAACCAGAAAGACCCATGAGCGCGATCGAAAAATCCCAGATGCTCGATAACTCGAATTTCGGAGCCAGGCTCTTTTTCGCGCTCGATGTACCGACAGGTTTTATCTTTTCCCCGGATTTTTACTACCGTACCTTTTTCAGGCCCCTGAACAGGCCGATCTACCTGTTTTTTAATCCGCACATGGGAATCATTTATCTGAACCCCGATGAAATTGACTCGTCCGTGGCAGAGCCGAAGAACAAGGCGTTCGGTTTCCGGTTCAAATGGAGCGTTGGGTATCCCCTCTTTTACAAGGCAGACATCGAGCAAGCTTCTGTGGCAACCGGCACCTCAGGGTATAAAAAAATAGGCAATATGGAATCATACGCCCTTCATATAAAAAACGGCATGGCGTCTACCCATACCGCCCTTCTTGTCGAGTTCGGTATGAAGGATGCCTGGGAAGATGTCGATTACAATTACCGGCCCTATATATTCTACGGGCTGCGGTATCATCAGACAAAACGGGGCAAAATCCAGGCCGAAGGCGACTCATATTATCCTGTCAAGCAGATAAAAAGCGTCTGGTTTCACCTCTACAAATGGCAGGAGGCCTGGGACAGGCCCGCAAACGTCCAGGAGGAAAATTGGCGTACATTGGCCTTTAACCTGGGTATGGATTATACGGTCGGGGGTTCGTGGGGCGCCTTTTTCAGCTGGGGCTTAAACAGCGGTAATTCCGAAAAGGTTATGAACTGGATTTATACCATCGGGGTCACCAAACCCATTGGCCTCTGGAGAGTTCCGCTGTAAATCTGGTATGTGATAAAAAACACGACACATAAAAAAAGCTCCCCATGCCGTGTGTGCGCAGGGAGCTTTTTTATGGCTTATCTAAGCAGGGTAATAGTTCCTTGTCAGAACCTGTTTCCCGATTCGAGCCTTGATGATATAAATTCCTGAAGGCTGCGCTGATACGTCCCAGGTAATGCCAGCTGGCTGTATGCAGCGGTCAGCAGGCAGCTTTGTAATTAAAGAACCATCGGAATGGTCACAAGACCGTATTGATCGGCAGTCACCTGGGCTGCCGGAGATCCGTTAATGAGCACGTCGTACACTGTGCCGGGCGTATGAACCAGGTTTTGCAGCCTGCGCAATGTAACGTCAGCCGTGCCCGTCCCGGTCAGTTGAACAAAGTAATGATTGGTCTCATCGATAATGGTTGTATGGTCCCAACCGCGTACACCGATATCGTTAAAAACTCCGGTCGAACTGAAATTATTCAGGCCATATGAGCGATTTGTAAAAGCGAGAAAACTCTGGTCGCGGCGCATGTTCCTTATGTAGGGTAATCCAACTTCAAACAGGTGGACCCCGGTATGGCCGCCGTCGATACGAAAATACGTATACCCCCGCATCTGGGTCTCGAGAGACGGTTGCAGGTTGTCACTCTGATGCACGGGGTCGTCCTGATTGCCGCCTGAAAGTATCGCAAAAGGGCTGGGCCACGACGGGTCGCGCACCTGGCCGAAATAATAGGTAAGGTTCGTATAATCCGCTGCGAGATAATCTTGCCCAATCGGTAAATGCGTTTGGTCGGCATTGAGGGCGATATGAATCAAACTCTGATCAGGATAGCCAGAAATGCTATCGTTGCCGCTACACCACTGCCGCCGCCATGCTCAAGGACCTCCTCGCGGGCCTGG
>CAZOEH010000375.1:0-3476 GCA_964578785.1 uncultured Desulfonema sp.
GGACATCGAATATCGTACATAGTCTCTGGTTTATGGTCTCTGGTCTCTGGTTTAACCAGAAACTACAAACCAGAAACCTGAAACCAATATGTTGCAACCTGCAACTTGCAACTCAAATTTTGCAACTTACTGAAACCGGGAGCCGTTAATCATGAAAGTACCACTTCTTGATCTGAAAGCGCAGTATAAAACAATTAAAAATGAAATTATGGATGTGACTGCCGATATATTCGAAAGCCAGTATTTTATTCTGGGGCCGCATGTGGAGAAACTCGAAAAGGAGATAGCCGGATACTGCTCCGTGAAATATGCGCTCGGCGTATCGTCCGGCACCGACGCGCTCCTTATCGCGCTCATGGCTGCGGGAATTGGGCCCGGAGACAGCGTTATAACGACGCCGTATACTTTTTTTGCAACCGCAGGCTCGGTTGCCCGGGTCGGGGCAAAGCCGGTTTTTGCAGACATTGACCCCGATACCTATAATATTTCACCTGATAAAATATCGGAAATCGTCTATTCCATGAAGGCCGCCGAACGAGCGCGTCTGAAGGCGATAATACCGGTGCATCTTTACGGGCAGTGCGCCGATATGGATCCGATCCTTCATATTGCAAAAAAATTCAACCTTCTCGTGATTGAAGACGCGGCGCAGGCCATAGGTTCGGAGTATAAGGGGAGGCGCGCAGGCTCCATGGGGGCCTTCGGATGCTTTTCTTTTTTCCCTTCGAAAAATCTCGGCGCTTTCGGGGACGGCGGCATTGTGACGGCGAACGCAGAGGCCTTTTATGAAAAACTCCATATTCTGAGAGTGCACGGCTCTCATCCGAAATACTTCCACAAATATATCGGGGGTAACTTCAGGCTTGACGCCATCCAGGCCGCGGTTGTTTCGGTCAAGCTGAAGTATCTTGACGGCTGGACCGCGGCGCGGCAGAAGAACGCGCATAGATACGCCAAGCTCTTCGCGGAAGCGGGCCTTGATAAAAAGACAGATAAAAAGACAGATAAGAAGATAAAACTTCCTGTTCAGAAGGAGAGCCGGCATATATTCAACCAGTTCGTAATAGAGGTTCCGGATAAAAGAGATGCCTTAAGAGAGCATTTAAACAAAGCCGGGATAGGAAACGAGGTTTATTATCCGGTTCCGCTTCATATCCAGGAATGTTTTGCATACCTCGGATACAAGGAAGGGGATATGCCCGTTTCAGAGCATGCAGCCCTTCATACTGTAGCGCTGCCCGTTTACCCTGAACTTACTGAAGATATGCAGGCCTACGTCGTTGAAAAAATAAAAGAGTTTTATCAGGCGTGAATTATGTGAACGGGTCAAAGGCATAAAACCCTGCAGATTGCAAAGTGAACCGGCATCCTGAATTGTCCGGCTTCTTAAGATGAAAGATTTTTACAGTGCAAATTACAAAGAATACTCCGGGCGGACCTTCAGTATAGATCCTTCCGGATTTTTATCCCCTCTTGCGGCAAAACTCACGCCGGGCGCGTTCATACTGGATATCGGCTGCGGCTCCGGCCGGGATCTTTTATGGCTGAAGAACCGCGGCTTTTCCGTTACAGGCTTAGAGGGATCTCCGGAAATGGCCGGCCTTGCGCGGAAAAATTCCGGATGCGGAGTAAGTGAAGGCGATTTCACATCATACGATTTTTCTACGATCCGGGCCGATGCCGTGATACTTATCGGAGCCCTCGTACACATCCCTCATTCTGATTTCGCGGCGGTTCTGCGGCGTATAGCAGAAGCTCTTTAAGAAAACGGGCTGATGCTCATCACGGTCAAGGAAGGAACCGGCAAAGCGGAAGGCGCTGACGGCCGGATCTTTTATCTTTTTCAGCATGAAGAGCTGGAAGCAATCTTTGCTTCACTCGGTTTCCGGCTTCTCGATTTCTCCAGGAATCTCTCCAAAACAGGAACCGGAGAGATATGGCTTAAGTACCTGCTGCAAAAAGATTGAACCGGCAATATGTTGATAAGGTTCATTCCTCCGCGAGTTTTTTCCCCAGTTCAAGAGCCTCCCGCATCACCTTTTTATCAGCCCTGATCCGGCCGGCATCCATGGCGCTCCCGTAGACCATGCCCACGATGTTGGCCCTGGTGTATCCGTAGGCGTCCTGAAAAGTCCTTAAAGCATTGACGCAACCGGATGTGAAAGGATCATCGTCCCCGTATGTCATGGCTATCGCGACCTGTTTATCCAGGAAGGGATCTTTTTGATAGGCCGGCAGCGCAAAGCACCGGTCCATGAAAAGTTTGGTCTGTGCCGACATTGTGAACCAGTAAACAGGGCTGGCGATAACCCACGCGTCCGCACCGATGAGTTTCGGGTAGATCTCCTGCATGTCGTCCTTAATGGAGCATCCCCTGCTGTTCTTCTTCTGGCAGGCCATACAGGCCTTGCATGGAGATATCTTCCTGCCATGCAGATAAATGGTTTCGACCTTTGCCCCGGCCGATTTTGCCCCTTTTGTTATCTGATCCGCAAGGATCGCGCTGTTCCCCTTTCTTCTCGGACTTCCCAGCAATACAAGAATCTTCTTTGCCATGAATTCTCTCCTGTTTTTGATTTAAAAAAACCGCCTTTTTAAGTATAACTGCCGTGACTTTACCGTCTTAATCCCTGAAAATCCATGCCGAATGACAATATGTCAATTCTTATCGGATTCCCGTATTTTCCTGATACCGGCTCCAATCGGGCATCCTGTTTTCCCTTTTCTGCTCTTCACGATGCTTATAAGCTGTTTCTCTGCCTGTGGCGACAGTCCAAATCCGGCCAACTCCTCCTGCAGGTCAGCGGGAGTGCCGTATCCGTCAAGATATCCGTTTATGCGGGCTGCCGCGGTGGAATTCGCAAAATCCTCAGCATCGGGATAAATGATACTGAGCTCTTTGAAAATCTCCCGCTCCGACCGGAGCCTGTACTTCTGATGGTAGTCTTCAGCCGTGTAAAATCTGCCTGCGGGAAGAATCAAAGTAAAGATTTCGCTTTTTCTCCTGGCTGCTTCATGTTTTTTCGACTCGGCGGCCGATCTCTTTTGTTCTTCGCTGTGGTAGAATATAATAGACATATATTGTTTTGACCAGGAAGGCGATGAAGTGTCATGACTATCCCAGAAAACATCAAGAAGCTTGTCGTATGAGATCACATTGGGGTCATAATCAATCCGGATGGTCTCTGAGTGATCGCCGAGGTCGTGATATGCGGGATTCAATTTTGTCCCCCCGGAGTATCCTGCACGGGTCCGGACTACGCCTTTTATACTCCCGTACCGGGAGTCGGGTCCCCAGAATCACCCCAATGCAAATGTCGCTGTCTCTGTTTTAGCCGGTGCGGCAAGGTCGATCGGCGGTTTTATTTTTTCCATATTCTCTCTCTCAGAAGGCATGTATCCGCATGCATTAAGAAACATGCCAAACCCCAGACAGGCAATTCCGATTCCCTTAAGGAAACCCGGCCGGCTTATGG
>CAZOEH010000376.1:0-2584 GCA_964578785.1 uncultured Desulfonema sp.
GCAAGCCACGCTTCAAAAGTTTTCAACTTTTTCTGTTCAAGCAGAGTCTTTATCAAACTCTCCTTCTCTTTATCAAAGAGCGCAGTATCCGGATCCTTTCTTTCTTTAAATTTAAGCAGGTAGTAGCCTTTCTTTCCTCTCACCGGTTTTTCAGAATATGATTTATCCTTCGAAAGCTTGAAAGCCGTATCCGCAAGCTCCGGCTCATATCCTATTTTTCCCATATTTTCATTCCTTGTGAAAAAGCCGGTTTCATCCTGAGAAATACCGTACCGGGCGCTCTCCTTCCGCATGTCTCCGCCCTGTTTAAGAGCGGCAAGGAGCGTCTCAGCCTCTTTTCCTGCTTTCTCCTCCTGCTTTTCCCTGACAAGATCTGCCGTTACCGCTTCCTTCACATCCTTGAGATCGGGCGTTTTCGGCGGGATCTTTTCTATGACTTCAAAAACAGTGTAGCCGCTCCCGATATCCTTTACATCGCTTATCTCTTTCTCTGAGAGCTCAAGAGCTCCTGCCGTAATCAGAGAAGGAATTTCGGTGCCGGCTGCCCGTTGAGCATCATTTCTTGAAAAAAGACCGGTCGTCTTTAATATAAGCCCCTGTTTTTCGGCCGCCTTCGCAAGGCTGTTCACCTTGGATGCCTCATCATAAACTGCTTCGGCCTCGCTGTATACAAGTTTCTTTGCCTTGTCTTCGGTTATTTTTTGCCTGATTCCACCCTCTATCTCTTTAAGAGAAAAGACCTTCTCTTCGTTTATCTTATTCACTTTGATGATATGCCAACCGAACTTTGTCAAAACAGGCTCGCTTATTTCACCCGCTTTCATCGAAAAAGATTTTCCCGCGAACGGCTCGACCATGTCCTTTCTTTCAAACGCTCCGAGATTCCCGCCTGCCGCTTTGCTGGGACAGTCGGAATATTTTTTAGCAAGCTCTCCGAAAGGCTGCCCTGCTTTTACCATTTTCAACACATCATCCGCATTCTTCTTCTTATCCTCAATCACTGCCGGGCCCGCGCCCTCATCGATCTTGAAAAGAATATGGCTTGCGTCAACCGTTTTAGGACGCCTGAATTTATCCATATTGCTTTCATAAAATTCCTTAACATCGCTATCTTCAACCTTAACTTTTGATGCATAGGCCTTATAATCGAACAGCAGGTAGCTGACTTTTACTTTTTCCTCGGTTTTATAATTCTCCTTCTTCTTGTCGAAAAAAGCTTTTATCTCTTCCTGCAAAGGATTTATGCCGTTGTATTTTTCAGGTTCAAAGCTGACAAAATCAACATTTACAGAACCGTTTTTCCACTTAAACCATTCAAGGGCTTCATTTTCCGATACCTTAACTTCACCCGTCACGAAGGAACCGACTCTTTCAATCATGAGGGATTCCCTGACGGAAGATTCGAATTCTTCAGGAGTCATGTGATTACGGCTCAGAACTCTTTCATATGTCTCCTTGTTGAAACGGCCGTCTGACTGAAACGCCTTTATATTTCCTATCGTACCGGTCAGCTCTTCATCGGTAACCATAAATTTCAGCTTTTCCGCTTCTCCGACAAGAAGCCTCCTGTCGATAAGGCGATCGAGCGCCCTTTTTTTCAAACCAAGAGATTTAAGCGTCTCTTCATTAAGATTGTTTCCCAGTCTCGATTTCAATTGCTCCACAAGACTGTTGTAGGACTCCTGGTATTCCTGGACTGTAATCACCTCTCCGTTTACAAGAGCGACCCTGTTTGCCTGGCGTGAACGGAAGCTTCCGACTCCCCAGAATACAAATACAATAACAATGATGGCCAACAGCCCTTTTATCAGCCAGGAGCCGGCCTGTTTCCGCATAAAATCAAGCATATTTTCTTCCCCTATTCCTTTTTCTCCGTGGAAATCGACCACGGCGGTTCATAATTTACCGAATAATATTTGATGGCTTTCTGTTCTTGTCAATCTTTGTCCCGACCGATTCGGAACAGAATGCGCACAGATATTCATATTTGTCGCCATCTGAAAGCACAAGAAGCAGGCGTTTTCTCACAGGAACCGCCCGCTTGCATTTTGGACAATATAACTGCGACGCATCAAATTCCCTGAATGAATCAGCGTCCGCTTTTTTACGGCTGTTGCCTGAAGCCATCCGCCCTGTATCTGAACCTCTCATCATGAATAATACCTTTTATTTCAGCGAATAATGACTCATATCCGCCAAAATATCAACAGCTTTATGCAATGCATTAATCTGTTCGGGAGCACTGGATATTATTTTCTGTCCGGGATTTTGTCAACAAGTTAACTTTTAATGCCAAAATTGAGGAGCATCAAAAACTTATAAATCCGACCGCAAAGTAAAAGGCCGTCAAAATTGATGTTGACACTTTCATGCCGTTTTGTTACTTCGCCGGATACAAATTGAGACCTTTGAAGAACGTCCAATTTTGTCCAAGTTCAAGGATGACGAAAATTTTAACCGCAGGAATACATTGAAGTATTTCGAGGATTAAAATTTGAGCCTGACGAAGAAATCGGGCAAAAGGGGGCGTTATGCAAAGGTCTCAAATTGGGGCTGTAGCTCAGCTGGGAGAGCGCATGACTGG
>CAZOEH010000376.1:2594-3472 GCA_964578785.1 uncultured Desulfonema sp.
AGTCATGAGGCCAGGGGTTCGATCCCCCTCAGCTCCACCAAATTCAAAAACAAAAGGCGGTCAGGGTATGTAATACCTTGCCGCCTTTTTTCATATACAGGCAAACCGGTAATCTCTTCGATATTAAAACCTCCCGTTTCCTGCTACTCGAATCTTCAAACTCACGTACGATAGGTTCATCCAATAGAAACCATTTGATTTTATATAAATATTGGGGTACTTAACAGGCAATCCGAACCAGAGAATTATTTTCAGAACTGAAGATTACATATTACGTATATCAATAGTTATAGAAATTAAAATGATTATCAAATCAATATTGTTAATAATAGCTTTTTGTAGTTTTGCATATGGATTTTATAATCAAGTCCAAGCTCGCAAACATATATCCAAGGACAAAATATCAAAATTAAAGGATATGTCCATCGTTGCAAATGGCCCTATGCCCTCAAAGGAAATATTAAGTGAAGAAGGGTTAAAATATCATATAGGTTTCAAAACAAGTGCTGCTATTTTTATTATTTCATTACTACTATTAGCTCTATTAGATAAGTTCAGTATGAATTAATACTATAACAAGTCAATCCAGCTGATCATCGCTCTGCTCGAGCAGCTGATCTCGGATGTCAGCTGTACAAATCCAAACCTGAAAGGAAAGGGGGCCAGAGATGAATAAAGATATCAAGTGTCCGGTAACCGGCAGAGCTGACAAACCTACGGCCAGCAGAGGCATGTCGAACCAACACTGGTGGCCGAACCAGTTGAACCTCAAGATTCTTCATCAGAATTCTCCCATGAGCAACCCGATGGACGAGGAGTTCAACTACGCTGAGGAATTCAAGAAACTCGACCTGGAGGCACTGAAGAAGGACCTCTAT
>CAZOEH010000377.1:0-3460 GCA_964578785.1 uncultured Desulfonema sp.
CAAGAACAAATGATGCGGCTTTTGCGAAACCAAGCGTAACCCCTTCGTTTTCACTTAAGTGGGCCTCATCCATCTTATCCGCAAAATAATGGTGAGAAAGAGTGCTTTCAAAAATTACCATTGAAAGTCCCGCAATTATACTTGAAACAAAAAAGTAAACAGGCAAATACGGGGAATACCAGAGCGGGTGAAGCTTCGATGGCGCTATGAGGAAAAGAGCGCCAAGGGACGACTGGTGCAGTGTCGAGAGAACAACACCGAATATGGTCAGGAGAAGGGTCAGTTTTATGGCGAGCTCTCTGACCTTTTTCAATCCCAGCCATTCCAGCGGAGCAGGTGTAAATTCGAGAAACAGAACGGTCAGGTAAAGCGCAACGCATGCGCCCACTTCAAACAAAAGGGATGTTGTTCCGGACTGTACGATAAAAGGGTAGGGAAGACGCCATGGCCTGCCTACATCGTAGTGAAGGGCAAATACTACCAGGGCATAACCGAGAAACCCTGTCAGAACCGCTGGTCTTACCGCTGAATGGTATTTTTTCATACCGAAAAGATATACGGCCGCCGACGTAACATACCCACCCGCAGCAAGCGCAACGCCTACAAGCAGGTCAAAGCCGATCCACAGCCCCCATGGATTATTATCGGAAAGATTGGTTACGGCAGCCAATCCGCCTGTAAACCTCAAAATCGTGATAACTGTTCCAATGATGATAATAAATCCGGCGATAACATTAAACGGTGTAAACAATGTTTTGCCGGCAGTCGTAGCTTTGTCACTCATCAGGAATCCTCCTTGGCTTGAGACTTGGCAGCTTCTTCAAGAGCTTTCTTGACCGCTTTTTCTACAGCAGTCTCTTTTTCTTTCTGAGCCTTTGCCAGGGCCTCAGCCAGCTTTGCTTCCGCCCTGGAATTTGCATTTTCAACGGCGGCCCGGGCAGCCTCATTCAGCTCCTGCTCGGCGATTTTATCCTTACGTTTTGTTATGGCGTAAATTCCGGTAAGAAGCACGGGCCAGAGACCTACAACCATCGGAACAACGGCAAGGGCGCCTGACGTAAGATCCGGCGCAGGTGTAACACCGAGGTCTTCCCTCATTCCTATCTCCGAAAAGGGTACGCCTGAAAGATACAGCCAGCTTGTACCGCCCATTTCGGTCTCACCGTATATATGGTCAACATATCTGTCCGGATATTTCTTGATCCGTTCACGCGCTATCCTGAGCAGGTCCTCTCTTTTCCCGAAGGACAAAGCTTCCTTGGGGCATGCCTCAACGCAACCGGGAAGCTGCCCTTTTGTTATTCTCGGGTAACACATTGTGCATTTCATTATGCGGGGGGTAAGCGGCTCATCATATTCATACGCCGGAATTTCGAACGGACAGGCTATCATGCAATAACGGCATCCTACGCATACTGTAGAGTCGTATGTAACGGCGCCTGTTTCCGTCTTTTTGAATGCCCTCACAAAACAGGCTGAGGAACAGGCAGGCTCAAGGCAATGGTTGCACTGATTTTTACGAAACAGAGGCCCTTTACTGCCTGGAACCGCATCGTATCTGTTCACAACCGTATATGTCTTCGCCGTTGTCCGTCGTTTTTCATTCAAAACGGAAAGATCCGTAAACGGTTTTTCAGGAACGGGAAGCTCGTTTACCTTGTTGCAGGCCGCTTCACAGAGTCTGCACCCGATACATAAAACTGTGTCATGCAAGACTGCATAGCTTCCGGGATAGCCTGTAAAATGTTTACTGCCGGCAGCAGAAGCTGATTTCCCGACAGCAGACATTGCGCCGGCTGCGCCAACCCATCCTAGAAATTTTCTTCGCGATATGGACATATTACACACCTCAGATTACATCCGAATCGAGACCTTTGCATAACGTCCCCTTTTGACCGATTTCATCGTCAGGCTCAAATTTCAATCCTCGAAATACTTCAATGTATTCCTGTGGTTAAAATTATCGCCTTCCTCGAACTTGGGCAAAATTGTACATCCTTCAAAGGTCTCTAATTATATTTTTTTTCCTTGTGGCATTCCGTACACTCGACAGGCTTTGCCATTTCCATCTCTTTATGGCACCCCATGCACTGCTGGTGGTATGCGCCCAGTATCCCCGGTTTTAACGGATTTTTCTCATCAAACGGTTTGCCGTGACAGTTATCGCAGCGGGGCGGCTTCTTTGCAGCAGGACTGTAATGGTGGCAACCCTGGCAAATCGTGCCTTCCTGGTCGTGGAAGTATCCCGCAAGCTTGTTTTCCCGGATATTCTTTACGAGGGTATTCACAACCTTGCGATGCGGAAATTCAGCCGCTTCATACTTGTTTGAAAGAATCTTTATCGAAACTTTTTCGGGAATATCTTCCGCTTTATATGTTCCCGTGACAGGTTTTCGCGCCTGAAGCATTGCAGCGGCCAATGCCTTTTCCTGATCGGGACTTAAAAAAACCTTCCCCTTTTCAGGAACCGGTGTTGAGTGGCATTTGAGACAGGAAGCTTCATCTTTCTTTCCTGCTTTCCCCATAAGCGCATGGCATCCCGCGCAGTTTTTCCCGTCCTGTTTCATATCGTGGCATCCCAGACAGCTCTTGTCTGTTTTGAGCTGATGCATGGCTTTTTCAAGCTTAACATCCTTTCCGTCTTTTATGCCTGAAAGGGTATGGCATTCGTTGCACTGTTTAAGGCTTTCGTGATGGCAGACACGGCATGTATTGTTGTAGGATTCGTGAGACTTGTGATCAAAAGGAACATAGTTCATCCTGTTCCTGTTTTCAATATCCGGCTCACCGCCTTTTTTTGAAGCCTTGAGCAGGACAATATCGGGCTGCTTACGTTCCATTCTGGGAAGGGGGGTGATTTTCGCAATCTTCTTCTGCGCCGATGAATCATGGCAACCGGAACATTTCACAGGACCGGTGCTGATATTTTTCGCCAGATTTTTGCTGTGGCAGTTTATGCAGCCGATATGAGACGCGAGCCGCATCGAACTGATGTTTTCTTTTGTTTCAGGCTTATGGCAATACCGGCAGGTTCCTTCCTTATCCTTCGCATAAAAGAGTTTCTTCGTTTTTTCATCATATTCATGATGGCAGCGTTCGCATTTCTTTTCCTGAGCCTTTGAATGACGGAAGTGAAGGGAATTATCAAATCCCACCGGCTGCCGGGAAGATGAATATAAGGCTTTTTCTCTGTGGCAGCCGCCGCATTCGACAGGCCCGGCTTTCTCACGCGCCGCCTTCATCTCCCTGTGGCAGGATATGCATTCCTTATGGTAAGTATCCATCACCTCTTTTTTGCTGATATCCTTAAGCCGCTTGAATTTCGGCATTACAAGGTCTTTTTCGGTCATATGGCAGGCGGAGCAGTCTTTATTCTTTTTGGTCAGGGCCTCTGTGTGCGCTTCATGAAGGAATTCGACAGGAGGTCTTTCAAGTTTGCCGAAAACGGTCATTGCATCAA
>CAZOEH010000378.1:0-1234 GCA_964578785.1 uncultured Desulfonema sp.
AGGTATATAATATTAAAGGAGTGCCGACAATCGTCTTTCTGGATGTGTATGGAAAAGAGAGGCATGATCTGCGATTGGCAGATCATCTTTCCCCAGATCAGTTCATCGAACGCATGGTTGAGCTTAAAAAAGCCCGTCCGTCAAGTCAGTGAAAGGAAAACCGTAATGCTTAAAGTCAGATTTTTTCTCAATGAACCCAATGGAAAACCATGAAAGAACTTCAAGTCAATGATGCCCGGTCTGGGCGGAAAATACGATATTGAAATCGAAACCACATCAAAACCTATTGCAGAATATCAGACGGATGAATACTTCGAACTGGATCTGCCGGTTGCCCCGGCCGTCATGGTGGCTGACGAGATTCTGGCGGAAGGTTCAAATATCTCTCAGGATAAGGTTGAAGCGGCCATTTGCCGTCATCTGGGGATTCCTGAACCGGAACCTAAAAAGAAAGGTTATTTTAATATGCAGCAATCCGAAACCATTAAAACCAAACCATCTTTGTGGAAGCCCCTTCTTTTCATTGTTATGCTGGGAGTCGTCATATTTCTTATCCGTTATTATAACCTGGACCGGTATCTGGAAAAAGAACATCTGCGGCAGCTAATATCAGGTTATGGTATCTGGGCGCCCATCATCTATCTGCTCATCTGGACAATCGCGCCTTCGCTGTTACTGCCGGGATTGGCGCTTACTCTGGCGGGCGGGATTCTGTTCGGCTCTTTCTGGGGGGTGATATATACTATTGCAGGGGCCACATCCGGGGCCACCCTGGCCTTTTTAGTAGCGCGCTATCTGGCCCGTGACTGGGTAGTATCCAAACTGGCCGGCACCAGGGCAGCAACTCTGGATGAAAAGGTCGGTCAGCACGGATGGAAAATTGTTGCCTTCACCAGGCTTATTCCTGTTTTCCCCTATAACCTGCTGAATTACGCGTTTGGACTTACCAGGATACCCCTGGTGATTTATGTGATAACGTCATTCATATTCATGCTTCCCATGACGATTGCTTATGTCATTTTTTCTGCAAATATCATAGATCTGTTCCGTGGCAAAATAAGTAAGGAATTAATTGCCGGTATTATCCTGATTGCCCTGGTTACCTTGATACCGGTGATCTATAAAAAAATCATGGCAAAGAAAGGCGGGAAGATAGAACTTTAAAATAGTAGTTAGTAACAAATCTTCAAGTATTTTCAGACAATCCTGTGAAAACCTGAGGATTCCTTTTAAT
>CAZOEH010000378.1:1244-3452 GCA_964578785.1 uncultured Desulfonema sp.
GCTTATATCGCGACTAGTGCATTGCTTTTTGAGAACTGGCTCCGGATAAGCTTGAAGATGAAGTTATTGCTTTTACCGGACAGAATAAAACCTTACGATAGATTAACTTGCAAAAAAAACTGGGCTTGTCTTTCAGGAGTGCGGATTTTCTTATATCAAAACTTAAACGTAAAAGAAAAATATTAGGGTAAGGAATATCGACATCTGCCTTATTAAAGGTATGCAGAAAAAAAGAATATTGATTGAACGATAATATTTCACGCAACAAGTTTTTAGACCACCTTATGGTTGAACTTTAAAAGGCCTGATAATTAAATCGGGGAAAGGAAAGATAGCATGCTGAAAGTCAGATTTTTTCTCAAAAAACCTAATGGAAACTCTTGAAAAAACTTTAAAGTAATGATGCCCAGTCTGGGCAAAAAATATGATATTGAAATCGAAATTATATCAAAATCTGTTAAGGAATATCAGTCAGATGAATATTCCAAGTTGGATCTGCCGGTGGCCCCTGCTGTCATGGTGGCTAATGAGATTCTTGTCGGAGGGGCAAACATTTCTCAGGATAAGATTGAGTCGTCCATTTGCCGCCATTTGACAATTAATGAAGCGGAATAGAACAGATAACAATAAAAGTTAATTACATATGTAGTGTATGATATCAGATTAGGAAATAGGGATTTTACAAAAATATCGAGGATTGTTTCATAATTTAACTTTTGCAACATACTGAAAAAACTGGATTCCCACTTTTGTGGGAATGACAAATTCTTCTCTTTTTAGGACTTTTGCAATTTGCTCTTTTGATAAACGAGAATAAAGATGACTTTAAATTTTAAAATATTCTTTATGGTATTGCTGGTTGCAGCGGTTTTTATTCTGCCGATTGCTCTGGCAGGTGTGGCGCACGCGGATAAACTCCAGGATGCCATCGCAAAGACGCCTCAGGGAGTTGAAAAGGGGCAGATTGATCATGCAGCAGAACCCGGATATCTCGGGATTCCCGGCGGCCCTCAGATCAACATGTTCGTTGCTTTTATTTGGGCAATGTGGGTGGGTTGGGTCTTCTCCACGGTCGGGGCTTTCGGCGGCATCATGGCCGGAGTGGGCCACATCTCTATTTTCGGCCTGGGGGCTTACGCCAAAACTTTCAAGGACTCGGCGCCGGAGCTAAACAAGTTCGTCACCGACAGCATCCGCGTCTCCAACCAGTGGCTGGTTGCGTTGTCTGCAATGGTTTCAAGCGTAAACTATGCCAAGCAGAAGCGCGTAACTATCCCGCTGGGATTATGCCTTGGTCTGGGTTCACTCATCGCTGCATTTCTGGTGGTTTACACTACCATGGGCAAGCTCAAGTTTTCCTCATACCAGGGTTATTTCGGCCTGATCGTGTTCATAATCGGCGGTTTCATGGTTTATGAGATGACCCCCAAGGGGCAGGCCGGTAAGAAAAGAGCCAAGGAAGCGGCCAAGGCTTTCGAGGAAACAGTCAAGAATAAGGGCGACATCTGCGCGCAGGGGGTTACATCGCAGAACTTCAGCATGAAACGCATTGAGATTTGCTTTTTCGGACAGACCTTCGGTTTCAGCCCGATATGGGCATTCGTCGGCGGTTTCTTCATCAGCGCCATCTCATCGTTTATCGGCGTGGGCGGCGGGTTTCTGTATATTCCCTTCCTGACCAGCGTGGTCGGGCTGCCGATGTTCGTGGCGGCCGGGACCTCCGGTCTCGCGGTTCTGATCAGCATGGTTCTTTCGATCTTCAACTTCATGATCAAGGGCGTTACGGTAGACTGGCTTTTGATAGGCGTTGAGCTGGTGGGCATTTTCATCGGTTCAATGGTCGGACCCCGCACCGGAAAGTATATCCCGGAAAAGGGACTGAAGTGGTTCTTCATAGTTCTGGCCTGTTATGTAGGGCTTGGTTACACTCTCGCAGGCTTTTTCAACATCAAAGCTCTGGTAGGTTAAAAGCGCTGCTTTGCCGGTTACTGTACAGCCTGAGTGGCCGGCAAAGCAGTATATAAATGACCGAAATGGAACATATGTTTAACGAAATTTTGAAACTGACGGACCTGATTCTTATCGGCCCTTACCGCATTCCGGGCGATCCTCTGACCGGTTTTCTGACGGGAACTTTCTGTCTGTGCATGATATGTGTGGTGCTTGGAGAACTTACTATTTCGGCAGGAATCCGCCTGAATCGCAGTC
>CAZOEH010000379.1:0-3448 GCA_964578785.1 uncultured Desulfonema sp.
TATTATTACTGTCAATTTAACCTGAAAAAACTATATTACAACTCCGGGAAATGCGAGAAAAAAATTATTCCGGGAATATCCATGGGAAGGATATGTTTTTTACGGGCTGATTGATCTTGAACTATAATAAGATCCTGCTTCAACAAAAATCATTGCAAAAATAATTATCATGGCGCCGGAGTACTGCCTCAAGGTGAGAAGCTCTGCACCTATGAAATAGCTGAAAAAGGCGGAAGATACCGGTTCCATGCCGTATATTATGGCGGCTTTGGTCGGGGGTGTGTATTGCTGGAGTCCGGTTTGAACCAGAAAAGCAACGACCGTTGCAAATATACCCGTTAAAAAGATAGCAAAAACAAGCTGATTGCTGTAATTGCAGGGTAAAACGCTCTTCTCAAAAATGAGCGCTGTCAATAACGAAAAACCCAGAACCACGGATATCTGTATGGCCGTCAGCAAAAAAATATCATTTCTTCTTGAATAATAATCAGTAAGAACAATGTGAAAGGATGCAAAAAAGGCATTTGCAAGCACAAGAGCTTCTCCTTTCGATAAAGCTATTTTTCCATTTATTGTAATAAGAGTGAGTCCTGCAAATGATAAAAAAACACCGATAATGAGATACGGATCGGGCTTCTTTTTAAGAATTATGAGTGAAAGAACCGGAACTATAACAACATAAAGACCTGTAATAAAAGCCGTTACTGAAGCTGAAGCATATTTCAACCCAACAGTTTGAAAAGCAAATGTCAGAAAGAGAACCGTTCCGAGTATAAAACCGTCTGATACAGTCTTTGCAGACAGCCGCTTTATTCTGGTTGAAGAGAATATCCATAATAATAGGGATGCAATGGCAAATCTTAATGTCAGAAAGGAAAAAACAGGCACATTTTCAATAGCCTGCTTTGTTATTATAAAAGCACTTCCCCATATTATTGAAATAAAGAGAAGAGCAGCATCGGCTCCGTATACCCTGAATTTTGAGTTGATAAAGCACATAATTTCTTAATTACAATATATTTTTTGCAAATCCGGAAATTGCTGTTCATACGTAAACAAATTAAACGTTTTATCCGTCTATAAGAGTTGATATTATAAAACAGCAGCGGTGCTATACTCTATGAAAATGACAATAACAATTGGTTTTTTGACTTTTTATGAGCCCATCAATATTGTATATAAGGAAGAGTGCTGTTATTTATAAAAAGAACGATATATCAGACATAATAAAGCATGATGAAAGACTGTAAGATGCATCAGTTGAAATATTTAAAAAAGGCGAATACCGGAGGTATTTTTCTATTGATATGCTGTATAGCTGCATCCCTGATACTTTCCGGTTGCATCACAGTCGGACCTGATTATGTCTTGCCGGAAACCAGTCTCCCCGGGAAATGGCACAACGAATTAAAGGAAGGGGGAACCGGTGAATCTCAGGACCCGCAAAGGCTTGCCGGATGGTGGAGAACGTTAAATGACTCCACTCTTTCGGCCATTATAGATCGGGCGGTTGCGAATAATCAAGAGATCAGGAAAGTCCGCGCGAAGATTCGCGAGCAGCGGGCGCGCCGGAATATCAGCTATGCCGGTCTGTTCCCAACCTTTGATGCGTCAGGATCCTTTACCAGGAGAAAAGGCAGCGAGGATACGGGCGGCGGAAAAGAAACGGATTTTTACTCAGCAGGTTTTGATGCGGGCTGGGAACTCGATCTGTTCGGGGGGACCCGCCGTTTGGTTGAAGCTTCAACCGCAGATCTGCAGGCAAGCCGGGAAGATTTGCGGGATGTTCTGGTCTCACTTCTTGCCGAGGTCGCCTTGAATTATGTTGAGGTTCGCTCCTTTCAGGCCCGGATTGAAGTGGCGGAGAAAAATCTTGATATACAGAATGAATCATACCAACTGGCGCAATTCCGTTACCAGGCAGGCCTGGCAAACGAGTTTGCTGTTCATCAGGCAAAATATAACCTTGAAAACACGCGTTCCAACATACCGGCGCTCAAGGCCGCGCTTGAGGAGGCAATGAACCGCCTTGCTGTGCTGATGGGTGATAATCCAGGTACGGTCCATGCCGAATTGGAGGAACAGAAGCCTGTTCCGGTAAGCCGGCCGGATTTTGCTGTGGGGATACCGGCAGATGTATTGCGGCAGAGGCCTGACATACGCCGGGCAGAACGACAGCTTGCCGCACAAACGGCAAGGATAGGCGTGGCTACTGCAGATATGTATCCTAAAATTAACCTTACCGGTTCGATAGGTTTTGAATCTCTGACTCTTGATAATTTGATTACTTCCGGCAGCAGAACATATTCCTTCGGCCCGCGTATCACATGGCCGATTTTCAAAGCAGGCTCGATCCGAAGCAATATCGAGGTGCAATCGGCGCTGCAGGAGCAGTATCTGATACAGTATGAAACCGCTCTTCTCAACGCCCTGGAGGAAGTGGAAAATGCGCTCGTGGCATATATGGAAGAGCAGAATCGCCGGCAGTCATTAAGCGATGCAAAGAGGGCCGCTTCACAGGCAGTAGCTTTGGCGCAAGATCTGTATAAGGCCGGGTTGACGGATTTTACAAGTGTGCTGGATGCGCAAAGGTCGCTTCTGTCATTTGAAGATCAGTTGATTCAGAGCGAAGGGAATATCATATCCAACCTGATTCGACTTTATAAAGCACTTGGAGGGGGTTGGACCTCTCTGGCTCCTGCAGATATCAATACGGAGGCTGATAAATAGTATGCAGCCGTAAACAAATTACGAACAGAGCGGGGTCTCCAACCCGGAAATAGGGATTTATGATATGAACAGCTTAAACAAAGAAAACAATTCCGATATAAACCGGACCTTGAATATTAGTTCAAAATCAGGACGCAGCAAACACCTGGTGCGCTGGATTGTCTGGTTGTTAATAGCGAGCGTGGTAGTGTTCGCTGTGATAAAATTGGGAACAGATAACAGCGCTGATAAGGTGGAATACAAAACTGAAACAGTGCAGCACGGTGAACTTATTGTCAGTGTAGCCACGACCGGCACGCTTCAGCCTACCAATCAGGTAGAAGTCGGCTCAGAACTTTCGGGAATAATAAGGACGGTCGAAGCGGACTACAATGACATTGTGAAAATCGGTCAGGTTCTGGCAAGACTCGATACTTCAAGGCTTGATGCCCAGGTCCAGCAGAGTAAGGCCTCACTGGAAGCGGCAATAGCCAAGGTGAGGCAGGTGCAGGCGACAGTTAAGGAGGTCGGCAGTTCACTGGACCGGCTGAAGCGGGTCGGAGAATTGAGCGGTAGCAGATTGTCGTCTCAGCATGATATCGAAGCAGCGGAAGCGGCTCTTGAACGTTCTCTGGCCGATGAAACATCAGCAAGAGCTACCGTCTCGCAGGCTGAAGCCAACCTCAGGATTGTCCAGACTGATCTGTCGAAAGCAGTAATCTATTCGCCGATTAAAGGC
>CAZOEH010000380.1:0-1249 GCA_964578785.1 uncultured Desulfonema sp.
GCTTGTAAGGCCGATGCTCTCCCAGCTGAGCTACCCGCCCGTTGAAAGCAAACCACATAATCTCCCGAAAGAGGATGAAGCATTTAACAGCTTGACCGCATATTGTCAAGCCAAAATTAAATCTTAAATGAGGGAACTCCTCTGCTCCATATTTTTATTATCCGGCATCATCGGGAGGGAAATATCATCCTTTTTAAACAGTGTATCCCCCTGAGCGACAATCAGAGCGTGTGAAAGGACTTCGTCCATATGTTCCACCATTATAATTTCTATTTCCTTCAGGACGCTCTGGGGTATCTCTTTCAGATCTTTTTCATTTTCTGCGGGAATAATGACCTTTTTTATCCTGCCCCTGTGAGCCGCCAGTATTTTTTCCTTTAACCCGCCGATTGGAAGAACGCGCCCTCTCAAGGTTATTTCACCGGTCATGGCAATATCACTGTGAACAGGCCGTCTTGTGAGGGCCGACGCAATAGAGGTACACATGGAGATGCCTGCCGAAGGGCCGTCCTTCGGGATGGCTCCTTCTGGTATGTGTATGTGCAGATCGGTTTTCTTGTAAAAATCATTATCGAGCATGAGATTATCCGCCCGCGACCTTACATAGCTCACTGCGGCCTGGGCGGATTCCTTCATTACATCGCCGAGTTTTCCTGTAATGGTTACTTCTCCCTTGCCGGGCATCACCAGTGTTTCAACACAGAGAAGATCCCCGCCTGCCTGTGTCCACGCAAGACCGGTTACAAGTCCGATCTGGTCTTTTTCCTCCGCCTGGCCGTGTCTGAACTGGCGGGGACCGAGATATTTGGAAACCGAAGAGGATGTAATCCTGAAGGCATTCTTTCCGTTATCCGTCAGAACTTCACGAGCTATTTTTCTGCATATGGATGAGATTTCACGCTCAAGGTTTCTCACCCCCGCTTCTCTCGTATAATACCTGATGATGTTGAAAATGGAATTTCTCGAAAAAGAAACGTCCATGCCTTCAAGGCCGTTTGACTTTATCTGTTTTGTAATCAGGAAGTCTTTTGCAATATTATACTTTTCAATTTCCGTGTATCCTGGCAGGCGGATAATCTCCATCCTGTCCTGCAGCGGAAGCGGTATATCCGGCAGAGTGTTGGCCGTCGTAACGAACAGGATATCGGAAAGATCATAATCAAGATCAAGGTAATGGTCGTTGAAAGCATTATTCTGTTCCGGATCGAGCACTTCAAGAAGTGCTGCGGACGGGTCTCCCCGGAAGTCC
>CAZOEH010000380.1:1259-3434 GCA_964578785.1 uncultured Desulfonema sp.
TTTTATCGACTTCATCGAGACAGAAAACGGGGTTGTTCACTCCTGCTTTTTTCAGGGACTGTATTATTTTGCCGGGCATTGCACCAATGTAAGTCCGCCGATGGCCTCTTATCTCGGCTTCATCCCGGACCCCGCCAAGAGAGAGCCGGACAAAGTTTCTGCCCGTTGCTCTTGCTATTGATTTGGCAAGGGAGGTTTTACCTACTCCAGGAGGCCCTACGAAGCACAATATGGGCCCCTTGATCTTTTTTACAAGAGTCTGAACGGCAAGGTATTCAAGAATCCTCTCCTTCGGTTTTTCAAGACCGAAATGATCTTCGTTCAATATCTTTTCCGCTCCTTTTATATCGGAACTCACGCATGAGCATTCAAGCCAGGGCAGGCTGATTATCCATTCGATATAGTTCCTCACAACCGTAGCTTCAGCGGACATCGGAGTCATCATCTTGAGTTTTTTGAACTCCTGGGCCGTCTTCTCTTCGGCCTCTTTCGACATCTTCTTTTCCTTGATGCGTTTTTCAAGCTCTTTGAGTTCATCGCCGGAGTCGTCTTCGGTTCCCATTTCCTTCTTTATAGCCCGCATCTGTTCGTTCAAGTAGTAATTCTTCTGGGTCTTTTCCATCTGCTCTTTGACCCGTGTTTTAATCCTCTGATCGGTCTTGAATATTTCTATTTCAGTGTTGACCAGCTGAAGAAGGTATGTATAGCGGTCGCTTATTGAAAGCGTTTCAAGAAGGCGCTGCTTCTCATCAATTTTGAAAGCAAAATGGGCCGCCACAGTATCGGCAAGCTGTGAAGGGCTGGCTATCTCGGAAAGTTTCTTTTCAAAGTCTTTCGGAATATTCTTGGTAAGATTGGCGTATTCATCAAATGCTTCCGTAAGAGCCCTGCATAGGGCGGAGCTTTCCGTCATGTCAATTTCGATTTCCACAACAGGTTCGACCTCAACCTTGTAAAAATCTTCATCGTTTGAAAAAGAGACTATCCGCCCCCGTGATTTTCCTTCCACAAGAGCCTTAACGGTTCCGTCAGGAAGCCGGAGAAGCTGCAAGACTCTCCCTACTGTTCCAATTACACTGATATCTTTTTCCTCAGGATTGTCTTCTCCCGCAGTTTTCTGAGTTGCCAGAAAAACATTCTTGTCCCTGCTCATGGCGCTTGCAAGAGCGCTGACAGACTTGGACCGCCCTACGAAGAGCGGAACAATCATATAGGGGAAAACCACTACATCCCTAAGCGGTAAAAGGGGGAGTTGTATCTTCATGGATGCTTGTTCCTGTTCCTTATCCTTATTAAAAAATCTTGGTAAATTTACCATAAATCAGATGATCACAACCTCTTTGCTTTCATTAAGCCTGCTTTTTTGATTGTTCATAAAGCAGTATGGGCTCTTCCCTGTTAAGGATGACATCTTCACTGATGACGCACTCCTTAACATTTTTCACGGAAGGAATTTCGTACATAATATCAAGCAGGCAGCTTTCGAGAATCGCCCGCAGTCCTCTTGCGCCCGATTTGCGTTTCTGGGCTTCTTTTGCAATTGCCGAGAGAGCGCTGTCCGTCAATCTTAAGTTCACGCCTTCCATTTCAAACAGTTTTTTAAACTGCTTTATGAGGGCGTTTTTGGGCTCAGTTAAAATCCTGATAAGTGAGGCTTCGCTCAACTCCTCGAGAGTAGCCACAACAGGAAGACGCCCGAGAAATTCAGGAATCAACCCGAATTTGATCAAATCTTCAGGCTGAACCATTCTTAATATTTCACTTTTGTTTTTGTTTTCTTTCGCAACTATTTTTGCCCCGAAACCCATGGCCTTGGAACCAAGCCTTCTCTGTATTATCTGGTCAAGCCCGTTGAATGTTCCGCCGCATATGAATAGGATGTTTGTCGTATCGATTTTCACAAAATCCTGCTGGGGATGTTTTCTTCCGCCCTTTGGAGGCACGCTTGCTGTAGTTCCCTCTATGATTTTAAGCAGCGCCTGCTGGACGCCTTCACCGGAAACATCCCTTGTTATCGATGGATTATCCGATTTTGCCGCTATCTTGTCGATTTCATCAATATATACAATGCCGCGCTTGCACTTTTCCACATCGTAATCCGCATTCTGCAGAAGCGACAGGATTATATTCTCAACATCTTCGCCTACATAACCTGCTTCTGTAAGACTGGTTGCG
>CAZOEH010000381.1:0-3432 GCA_964578785.1 uncultured Desulfonema sp.
CGCTCCGTCCGTCGCATGTCCATCTTCCCGAGAAGTGAACGTTGGAACCGGGCGGATCATGAGTTCGCGACGGGGGGGTACTTGACATTTATTAGGACAGTGGCGTAGAGTTGCTTTTAATCAAAACTGTGTTTTGGGATCGCGTATCTACTATATATTTAAATGTATTTATCACAAAGCAGTTCGGCGGTGACTTGAAAAGTGGTTAGATCTGCCGGCGAAAGCAAATTCTTGGACGCTTCACGTTATAGGTAAGAATAATTCTGATAATGTCGCAGGAGTTAATAATGCAGAAATTGGAGTACCATCATGGATAACATTGTCAGGAAACTGAAAGTATCGGATGGCCAGATCCATGATGAGTATAATATGTCTAATATAAAGCAAATGTGGCGTATGGTCGTTAAAGATAAAAGAGTTGATGTAAGTAATATAGGTTGTGTAGATGACTGCGTGTTTGACTCTTGGGTCAGATCCGTAAAAAATAATGTCCCGGTAACCTATTTTTCTGAAGATAGGTTTTTAAACAGGCAGAAATACTTGAATCACTTGAGTAGTTACAAGGGTTATTTGGATTTTATTAAACCGTTTTTGATCGAGTTTTACGAATCGATGGGTCCTTCTCTCTATATGCTGAATCTCTATTCAAAGGAAGGGTACCATATCTTAAGAATTGGAAAAGATACCGCACTTTCATACTCCGACAATATAGGTATCGTCGAGGGGCTTTGTTTTAAGGAGGATGTCAATGGGACCTGCGGTTTTTCGTTAGCTGATACGTTAAAAAGAACCGTACAGATATGTGGTCCGGAGCACTATAAAGAAATATTACATGATATAACCGGATGCTATTCACCTATATTCAATGAAAAAGGAGAATATATTGGTGTTATATCAATAACAAACGCGAAAATAAAGCCAAATTCGCAATCCGTCGCGACTAATTTTGCTTTAGGTAGCGCCATAGGTTCCCTTTTTAGGAATAATGACATACTGAAATCATACAAAAAAGTCGCGGACAACCTGAGAAAATACCTGAACAATTTACCTGATTCGCTTGTAGTGGTGAATAATGAAGGAATAATATTGGATGTAAATCAACAATTCATTGATCTTATTGAGGCAGAAATCAAGAACGATGTTATTGGAAGAAATATCACGGAGTTTCTTGTTGAAGAGTTAATGGAAATGGTCGATGCTGTTGTACATATTTCCGGGAAAAAGGGCAAGAACATCGAAGTGATTATGTCTACTTCGGTTTACTATATTGAAGGAGAGAGAGGATATCTGGTTCTAATAAAAAAATCAGAGCAGATAAAAAATATTTATAAACTATCCAACCAGGATAATATTTTAAACATGATTGGCGAAAACAGCCGATATATGAAATGTCTTGAGGTTGCATATAATTGCTCAAAGCATAACATACCTGTGTTGATCGAGGGAGAAAGCGGCACCGGCAAAGAGAATGTGGCGAAGTATATACATAATAACAGTGAGATGAAACATGGCCCATTTATACCAGTAAACTGTTCTGCCATTCCGAAGGAATTGTTTGAAAGTATATTCTTTGGATACACGGAAGGAGCATTCACAAACGCAAGGAAGGGTGGCAGCAAAGGGAAGTTCGAATTGGCGAACGGGGGGACACTTTTCCTGGACGAAATTGGCGATATGCCTATAGATTTACAGGCGAAATTGCTAAGAGTTGTAGAAGATAAATACATCGAAAAAATCGGGATGAGTGGGAAAATTGAAGTGGATTTCAGGTTGATTGTCGCCACCAATAAGGTACTGAAAAACGAAGTTGAAAATAACAATTTCAGAAAAGACTTATATTATAGAATCAATGCGATATTGATTTCATTGCCGCCGTTAAGGGAGAGAAAAGACGATATCGAGTTGTTGATAAGCCATTATAAAGACATTTATCAAGTAAAATACAAGAAGAATGTTATAACTATATCTAATGACTTACGCACATTTATCAATGAATACAGCTGGCCTGGAAATATAAGAGAGTTAAGAAATATGCTTGAATATATGATCATAAACAATACGCAGGGAGATGTGAATTTAGACGTCTGCGATATGCCGGCCTATATTAAACAATACAATAAAGACATATCTGGAATATGCGATAAAGAGGAGGTGAAATTGCAGGTTGGTATAATAGACCTTAAGGCGGCTGAAATCGATATAATAAAAAAAGCGTTGATGAATAATACTAATAAATCGCATGTCGCAAGGAAGCTGGGTATCAGCAGAGACAAGCTGTATAGAAGAATAAGAGAAATCAATCGCGGGAGTGATAGATAAGCCGGGGTTTCCTGCGTTAGAAGTCGGGCAACTTCATCAGGTGACCGAGCTTTTCTTGTTTTGTCGCAAGATATCGTTCGTTCTCAAAGTGCGGCTTGATCAGGATCGGAATTCGCTCCACAACGTCGAGATCATAGCCCTCGATTCCAGTAATCTTTCTCGGGTTGTTAGTAAGAAGCCTCATTTTACGTATGCCGAGGTCCAGCAGGATCTGAGCTCCGATTCCGTAGTCACGCAGATCCGCCTCGAACCCAAGGTCTTCGTTGGCCTGCACGGTGTCGCGGCCGCGGTCCTGGAGAGAGTACGCGCGAAGTTTGTTCACGAGCCCGATGCCTCGTCCCTCCTGTCGCAGATATACGATTGCACCCCTGCCCTCGGTGGCGATCAATCGCATGGCGTCGTGGAGTTGGTCTCCGCAGTCGCACCGCATGCTTCCGAAGACGTCTCCAGTGAGGCACTCCGAGTGGACACGCACGAGGATCGGCTCATCTCCCTCGATCGTCCCTTTCACCAAGGCGATGTGCAGGGAATCGTCCACGTCGTTCTCGTACGCGATAACCTGAAACTCCCCGCCGTACCCGGTGGGAAGCCTCGTCTGGACCGCCCGGCGCACGAGTCGTTCCTTGCGCAATCTGTAGGCGATGATATCGGCTATGGTCACAATCCGAACGCCGTGCTGCCTGGAAAAAACCTCCAGGTCGGGCCGTCGCGCCATCGTTCCGTCGTCCTTCATGGTCTCACAGATGACGGCTGTCAACGGTAATTGAAAATGTCCACTTTGTGGCAATCGAAAATGTCCCCCCTGTCGGTGGTCAGTCTTTGGGTTCTTTTCGTTGAACGATTCCGGCCTTGAGTTTTTCCTTGAGCCGGTAACTTTCGCCCTTGATGTTGATGGTGATCGAATGATGAAGCACCCGGTCCAGAATTGCGGTGGCGATGACGGCATCGCCGAACACTTCCCCCCAGCCGGAGAACGGCTGGTTCGAAGTGAGGATCATCGCCCCCTTCTCGTACCGCCGGGAGATCAGCTGGAAGAACAGGTTCGCTCCGTGCCGGTCGATCGGGATGTAGCCGATCTCGTCGACGATCAGCAGTTTGGCCTGGCAGTACAGT
>CAZOEH010000382.1:0-3432 GCA_964578785.1 uncultured Desulfonema sp.
CCCATCACGATGAGCCCTGCGTCAGATGCAACCGCAGACTCTACAATTGAGGTGTCAGGATAACCCTCAATCTCAATTACGCTCACCTTTGCCTTTACATCCTTCAGCATATCAGAGGCAGAACTGAGTATTTTTGGCGCGACCCTCCGAATCACTCTCTTTATCTGGGCATGGTATTCGTCCTCGTAGGGGATTTCGCTGATAATGTGGAAGATGATGATCCTGTCATCGCTGCTTAGGCTGAAGTGTGTCAGGAACCGTGTTGCAACATCCGCACATTCCGAACCGTCTGTTGCCAGCAATATATTCATCCTGCTGTACCTCCTTGTCTAAATCCATCTTATCACAGGAAACAGCTGCTGACAATCTCATATCAAGTCTATATTTTTCTTTACAGCGCTCGGCAATTTCATTACACTTATCTAGGCGACAGGGCCACAACATCAGCTAGGTTTTAATGGATAGATAGATCAAGAGATAGCTGAATTGCTGATTAAAATAATGGGATTTAGGACTATTAATATAGAATAGGGCTAAACGGTGGATACAAGACTCATAAAAGTTATCGGAACAGAGATCAGATACAGCTTCCTAAGAGACCGTGACAACCACTGGATGGAGGTAATATATACAATCGTTCCGGAAAGACCTGAACATATTGCAGACCAGATCCGAACTATTGAAAATGCCGAAAAAGAATTTTACAGCATTTTTAAAATAGGCAACGAAACAGCGGCGGCAAAGCGGTTCTTTTCCAGCGATCTTATTACCCATCAGAGCGAAATTGATAATTACAAGAAAAGACAGAATACGGATTTCTTTATGTCCGTCACGGAACAGCCTCCTGCTTCCGGAGTAAAACTATCATTGCTGGGCATGTGCCTGAGCAATATTACAAACAAGCTGAGGGATGATAACATCCTCTGTTTTGATACAACCTCCGGGATCAGGCATATTTATGCCGAACACCTGATCGATTCCGTTGCTGATGAGCATTCGGATTCGGAAAAGCAGACAGAAAGGATATTCGGTTATTTACAGAAGAAACTTTTGGAGTTTAACGCGACAATAGAAAATAGCGTCTTAAGGACATGGATTTACGCCCCTCATGTCGATGCGGATTATCCCGGAATAGTTAAGGCCAGGAAAGATCTTTTTGAGAGAATAAACCTGACAAAAGAAACGCATTATATCGCAAGCACCGGTATTCAGGGAGGGACCGGCGGTAGATTTGCGCGCGTTTCAATGGATGCCTATGCGGTAATCGGAATACCCGAAGAAAATATTCGATACATTCATGCGCCGGAGTACTTATGTCCCACGCATAATTATGGAGTGACATTTGAGCGGGCGACTGCGGTGAAGCTGGGTCATACCGATTTCCTTTTCATTTCAGGAACGGCAAGTATTGACAAAAACGGTGACGTTGTCCATCCGGGGAATATTGAAAAACAGACATTACGTACCTTGCAGAACATTTCCGCGCTTCTTGATTCCGCCGGATTTGCCAAAGAAGACCTTTCCAGCTTTATTGTATATCTCAGGGACATAGCTGATTACGGCTTTACCAAGCCTCTCATCGATCAATATCTGGAACATTTGCCGGCTGTCTATGTAAAGGCTCCTGTGTGCAGGCCGGGATGGCTTATAGAAATCGAAGCGACCGCTGCGAAAGTCATTGATTGAACGGGAAGGATACCATCATGCATGAAGACAATGACATGCGCCGCTATCCGGTAAAAGCCAGGATAACGGAATTCCCATTGACGGAAATGCAAACCTACAATGACGCGACTGTGATACCAGTCGTTAAAGGCAACTTGTATCTCAAATACGGAAAGCACGCATATTACTTCTACAATTTCAAAAGCCGCAAATGCGTCTGTGTGGAAATAGGCCACCGGGACATTATTGCACCGGGGCTATCTCTTTTCATCAAAGCGCTGGGCAGAGAAAACACCTTTCTTGCCAATGTAAAACTATTTTTTGATGAATATCATTATGGTTTCAGCTTCCTTGAGCAGATCATGCTTATGACCGTGCCGCACACGGTTACCGCCATGGGCAACGGTAAATTCCTGATAAACTTGTGGTCATATGTGGGATATCTGGAAATAGACTGCAATACCAGGGAAGTAACATATGTAAGACGCGGCGGACAAGACAACGATCATGTACTGGGCGCGCAGCAGTGGCTGCACCGCGCTTCGGACGAAATTTACTATACGACGTATTCACTTCCGGAATCCCTCAAGAAGATATCAGACCCATACCATCCCGTACCATGCAAGGTTCTTAAATTGAACCGGAAATCCGGAGCTACCGCAGAGATCTGGAACGGTCTTCTGACCGATTACCTCCATGACATTCTGGTTGACAAAACCGGGCAATACTGTGTCGTTTGTGAGCTGGGCATGTTCCAGGATGATAATAAAAATGCTATCCCGTCCAAGGTCCTTGTCATAGATATGAAACAGAAACGACACTGGATCATCTCAAAGTTCATCGTGGCCGCCCACGCCCAGTTCGACCCGGAAGAACCCGAGGTCATCTATTTTTCCAATCACAATTTCAAATTTGTACCCAGTTCCATTATCACGCTTCTGCGCAAAGCGATCTATTCACTGGAGTTTCTGGGACCGGCTGCAGTTTTCAAGTACAGGTTAACGCCTAATGGACCGCAGGAGATCGGCGTATTCACCGAACCTGACATGTTCAGGCTGACAAATTTTAATGTGTTCATGCACCGGGGCAAAAAGATACTGGCGGCAATGGGCTTTCCGAATTTCATTTATATAGCTGATGCGAAGACAATGAAGTTTATGCGTAAAATTATTGTGAATAACCCGAAGTCATATAAATATTTGTACAGGAATATTTCTTGTTTTATAGGAACGTTCTCTCCCTCATCCGATGGGGAGCGTCTGTATGTACAGACGACACGCTCATTTCAAATAATCGATGTCGAGAGCGGAGAACCGCTGAGTAACATGCCCTTGTTTTTCAATCACACGGCTGCTAACCATATGCAGACAACGCGGGATACGTCTTGGTAAAAGTCAGGAGTAAATCAACTGGAAAACCTGCCGTAATCGGGTCCGCATGAGAATCATTTCCGCACATTTGTATGCGTTGCGCATACCTTTCAAAATACCGTTCAGCCACAAGCTTATGACCCGCAGTTATTCGGATTCTATCATTGTCAAGTTGACTGCGGACAGCGGCGAATTCGGATTCGGC
Source organism: uncultured Desulfonema sp. (assembly GCA_964578785.1). GTDB lineage: Bacteria > Desulfobacterota > Desulfobacteria > Desulfobacterales > RPRI01 > RPRI01. Next base: position 3,241 of record CAZOEH010000382.1, read on the forward strand.
GAAGGGATTCCCCGCCCGTACGTAACGGGAGAAACAGTTTTCTCCTGCCTTGATAATATCCAACGGGTTTTACTGCCTCTGGCTGCACAGCACGACTTCGGTGAACTTGGTATGCATGCGGGGCCGATGGACCTGTTGTCCGAGATCAACACCTTGCTGCCGGATACGGGAAGAGCCTCTGTTATCGCCTTT
>CAZOEH010000383.1:0-3428 GCA_964578785.1 uncultured Desulfonema sp.
CAATGTCGGAATTTGTCCGGCGCAACCGGGTTGACCTGATGGAGCGCTTTGCCCGTGAAGATATCGCATGGGCAAAGAATGAGGCTCATACGGCCAAATGAGAACCGTCATTTGTGACGCCGGACCGATCATACATCTTTACGAAGCTCGTTGCCTGCAGTTGCTAAGACAAACTGGCAACCTTTACCTTCCTCAGCGTGTTTTCAACGAAGTTCAAGCTATCCTTCAACTGAAAGAGTCCTGGCCCGAGTGGCTCCAGGTAATAAGTCTATCCCCTCATGAGCAAAAGGAAGCCGGGATCTGGAAAAAATCCGGCGACCTCCACGACGGAGAGGCGGAGGCTTTCATCCTGGCGCGTAGGAAAAAGGCGGATTGGTTTCTGACCGACGATTCGACGACACGACTTTTTGTTTCCCTGTTAGGTATGGAAGTACATGGGTCATTGGGCGTTATTCTTTGGAATGCTGCCCACAAGCATCTAACACGAGCAGAGACGGAACAAGCGTTAAACAGTCTTGAATCCTCATCGCTCTGGCTTTCATCCAGGATCTATCAGGAAGCCCGGCAGTCTCTTGATGATATTTACGCCATAGACCTATAGCACAATCGACCTCTCAGGCAAAAGATGCAGAGTTAAGAAAAACAGCGAAGCTACGGCAGGTTAAAACCATAACCGCCTTTCCCAAATATCCTTTGACAAATCCCAGTTAAAATGCAAATAAAATACAGACTGTTGCGCATGGTATTATTTTTTCAGGTGTAAACTGATCTCTTTCTGCGGTGCACGCTCTGCATGAATTTACCTTAGACTTAGGTATTGTGATTTATGGCGCGGAAAAATGAATCTGTATTGAACCTCTTAGTAATTCTCCCCTGGTGGATCAATGTAATTCTGGCATTCGCATCTTATATTTTCTTAAAGTATGTTTTACCAAATATTTCCGGCGACAATATTATTATCAGAGGCTTTCTAAACGGCATTGCCAATATGGCGCATATAATTGCCGCATTGCTTTTAATAGTAGCGCTTGGTTCTGCGATTCTTTCATGGCAAAAACGCAAATTGCTTGAGAAGCAAAAAGACCTTAGTACGGTCAGCAATATTAATTGGAAAGAATTTGAAGAGCTTGTCGGCGAAGCATACCGAAGGCAAGGTTATTTTGTGTTAGAAAATTCAAGCGACGGCCCTGATGGCGGCGTAGATTTAAGGCTGAGAAAAGATGGTGAACTTGTTTTGGTTCAATGTAAGCACTGGAAAGCCCAAAAGGTAAATGTAAAAATTATTCGTGAATTATATGGCATAATGGCATCTCGAAAAGCCAATAGAGGAATTGTCGTCACATATGGTTCATTTACGCAGGATGCAAAAGACTTTGCAAATGGTAAGCCTCTCGATCTTGTTGATGGTCAGAAATTGATGGCATTAATCGAGAGTGTACAAAGGGAGCATAAAACTGATAAAGTTATAAGCATCAGCGAGCAAAAGAATTATAAAACTGATCAAGGGACAAGGATTAATGTGCAAAGGAATCATAAAACGGAACAAGTTACAGGTATCACAAAAGTATGCTCCCTTTGTGGCAGCGAAATGGTTCTGAGAAAAGCTAAAACAGGAAAATATGCCGGACAACAATTTTGGGGGTGTAAATCTTTCCCAAAATGTCGGGGCATAGCCCGATTCTAAAAAGGTACGTTCTACCCTCATAAATTTTGGTCCATTATAATTGATTTTGTCAGGGGCGAAAATGCTCGAACACTACGTTCAAAAATTTTCACACTTGAGAACAGACAAGAACCGAAATCGATGGTCTTCTATTACCAATCATCAGGTACCACACAAACCCTTTCTGTTATTGTCTGTCATGGATCTCTTTGCACAGGGTCAAATTACTGAAAATTTCATCGAACCATCTTTTGACCTTATTGACACTTTCAACATCTACTGGTCCAGTATCATGCCTTTGGGATCGAAAGGAAATATGGCACTTCCTTTTCCCCGGCTTCACAGCGATGGGGTCTGGGAACTCATTCCCAACCCAGGATATGAAGGCAGAATCAACATAGAATCAATATCTTCCATGGTGAAATTACGAGAGGTTTGCGCTGGAGCCAAATTTGAAGACGATCTTTTTCATTTGATTATACAACCGGATTCAAGGGAACATCTGCGGGCAGTCATCATAAATACATACTTTGCCGAAGAATTCCGACCAAGGGTTGTTGAATGTGGAAATGTAAACATAAGAGCTTATGAGTATAGTCGGGTGTTGCTTAAAGAAGTTAAAGATAATCAAAGGCAATGGAATAGAGTTGATTCTGACGAAAAAGAAAAGATCAGAGACCAAGGGTTTCGCAAAGCCATTGTAAGTCTTTATGAACACAGATGTTCTCTTTGCGGTATCAGGATGCTGACCCCTGAAGGGCATACAATTGTGGATGCTGCCCATATTGTACCTTGGAGCGAAAGTCATGACGACAGGCCAACGAATGGAATGGCGCTATGTAAATTATGCCATTGGTCATTTGATGAAGGTCTGATGAGCGTGGGAATCAAATATGAAGTCCTCGTTTCAAAAACTGTAAATATAAATCAAAACTTTCCCGGCCATATTCTAACACTTTCTAGTCGCAGTATAATAAAACCGGACAAAGTGGAATTCTGGCCGGATCAGGATAATTTAGAATGGCATCGGGTTAAATTTAATTACAGATAAGATCCTGAACAAATTAAGTTATGATATTTTTGATTTTATTTTAAGGTTTTATGCCTGAAACAGAAAAAGAACTTCGCTGGAGAATATTTCGTACCTTACTTCCATATTATGGGAAGATCGTCATGCCTGATTTTCTGCGGAAGACTTCTGCTTTTGTTCCCGGTATAGAAAGAGTTCATCCTCTGATTGAGGGTATATACAAACCCAAATGGAGTGATCATGCGCTCAGTATCGCAAGTATGAAGGTAAATCCATATAGAGATAAGCTTACATACCTTCCTGATGGGCGCTGGACTATCAAATATTCAGCTAAAAAAGGCGGGCCTGATACTGCGGTTAATACTGGTTTGTTTAACTGTATGAAAAATAAAGAGCCGGTTATCGTTTTAGAGCAGCTTTCAGGGAAGACCAGTAGGCAGGGCGCCCGATACCGCCTCATGGGCCTGGGATTGATCAACAGTTATGATCCTGCGAGAGATATTTTCAATATTCATCATGTTGATTTTGCAACATTAGAACAGGTCAGCAATGGCGCAAATGAAGATATAATTATTGCCTCAGCTCTCCGGTCATTTACATTGGAAGAATTCAATCCGTTTATTTCAGATGATAAAGCTGTTTATCAGATAGCAAAGCAAAAACGGAATAGAGCTTTTAAAGAAGTTGTCCTAGATCAGTATGGCTATAAATGTGCTGTAACCGGCATAAAGTATC
>CAZOEH010000384.1:0-3422 GCA_964578785.1 uncultured Desulfonema sp.
GATGCCGATCCGGTCTGAGAGATAGCCGCCGGGAAAAGAATAGCGAGCCGAGAGCAGATCGTCCATTGCGTTGAGCAGGCCGATGGCTATCGCTCCGCCGCCCAGAGCCATGATGTAGATCGGCAGAAATCTTTCAGCCATGCGTTCGCCCATGCCTATGAGAACAACCATGCCGAGCATGCCGGCAGTGTTTCGCTGGATGGCAAGAAAACCGGATATACGGGATTTCCTGGATGATATGGTTTCGCGGAGTGACACGGCATTTCCTTTTAACTGCGCATTATGAATCACTATTAAACCGGAGCCTCCACGGCAGTTGCTGATTTAATAATGCAGCAGTTGGCGCTTTTGTCAATGATGATCTGCCGGTAAGAAGCCATACCGGAAGAATTAAATCGAACCGGATAAATAATCTTTTGTAATTAATGATAAATAACGTAGCTTTATTAGAATTAAGAATTGTGATAAGGAAAAAATATATTTTCAATTTCCCGTATTTTATTGCAATCGATACCGTCATATAAAAACGGGAAGCAACTTAGTATATAATGTCAGCCTCCATCCTGATGCAAGCGGAATTATGAATCGTTTTATCGCAGAAAATGAAACCGTAACTGACACACAGACAGGTTTAATGTGGGTAAGGAATGCTTCTTTATCAGATTTACCGATGACTTGGGATGAGGCATTGAATGCTGTTAAAGAATTCAATATTTCCGGCCTTTATGGCTATCACGACTGGAAGCTTCCGAACCGTAAAGAATTATTCAGCCTGATAAGTCATGAAACGATTAATCCAAGTATACCCGCCGGCCACCCGTTTACAAATATATTTACCGGCTACTATTGGACTTCTTCAAGTTGCGCCAGGCTGCCGGACCAGGCGTGGTACATCCATTTCGGGGGAGCAAGGGTATATAAAGGAATGAAATATGGTTCATATATGGTTTGGCCTGTACGCATAGCGGAAAATCATAACAAGAGCCGGGTGTTTCAGACCGGGCAGGAGAATTGCTTTGATGAAAGGGGCGTTTTTATAGATTGTCATGGTACGGGCCAGGACGGCGAATTTCAGTCAGGCCTCCATTACAATAAACGTCGTTTTACTGAAAATACACATTGTATATATGACAGTGCTACGGATTTAACATGGCTGAAGAGCGCAAATGTTGACAGGAAGACGGTGGACTGGAAGTCGGCTTCTGATTCAGTATCAAAGATGAACAGAGAAGGTATGTATGGTTACAATGACTGGCGGGTCCCGAATATCGCAGAACTGGAAAGCTTAACGGATCTGGGCATGCATTCGCCGGCGTTGCCGGCTGGTCATCCGTTTACCGATGTACAGGACTATTACTGGTCTTCAACAACAAGCATGTATGACCCGAATTATGCATGGGTGCTGTATACGGTAGACGGAGCGGTTGGTGTCGGACATAAGCCGTTATCAGAATTTTATCTCTGGCCTGTAAGGGGAAATAAAAAAACGTAAGGAGGTTGTTATGGGTAAGACTTTCCTGAAGATATCAAGGCATCAGCCGGTAATAGCTGCCGGAGTGTTTCTTATCGCTCTTTATTTGTTTTCAACATCAGCGGAAGCCGCCGATAGCTGGTGGGAGAAAGGGTCCGGTATTTTAAGGAGTTTTGGGGAAAGCAGTAAAGACACAAGCCTCTCCGTCGAGGAGATCGGCGCGGGGCTTAAAGACGCGCTCCGCATCAGCTCGGAGAATGTGGTGAAACAGCTTGGCCGTGAGGACGGGTTCAATAAAGATTCAGCCATCCATATCCCTTTGCCGCAGCAACTGGACACGGTAAAGTCTGTGCTGGCTAAAGTCGGTATGTCGGGTCTCCTTGACGACCTTGAGCTGAAACTGAACCGTGCCGCGGAACAGGCGGTCCCGAAAGCAAAGAAGCTTTTCTGGAAGGCTATAACGGAGATGAGTTTTGATGATGTAAAGAAGATATATGGTGGTCCGGAAGACGCCGCCACCCAATATTTCCGGAGTAAAATGTCCTCCTCTTTGTCAGCGGAGATGCAGCCCGTTGTTAAAGACAGCCTTGCGAAAGCTGGAGTAGCAAGGGCTTATGATAATGTTATGAAACAATACAGATCCATACCGTTTATGCCGGAAGTGAAAGCCGATCTGACGGATTATGTCCTGGAGAAGGGAGTGGACGGAATATTTCATTATATGGCAGTCGAGGAGGCCGCTATCCGCCGGGATCCAGCCAAGCGGACTACCGATCTGCTGAAGCTCGTCTTTGGCGTAAAATGACTCTCTTGTAAAAGGAAGCTGTTTAATATCTGATGCCGGGCCGCTGCCGGCAACTCCGATTCCGCCGGATGAATCCGGAAGGTCCTGCTTTAACTCTCACGCGCTCAGCGGGGTGTTTGAACTCCGTCGTTCCCGGTGCCCGGCTTCATCATTTTCGGGGAGCCGAACGATAAAAGCCCGGCCTTTATGAATTCGTCACGCATACTTCGATATATTGCTTCCATAAGCGGTCAGCATTGCCTGTTCCATGCGGGCGATTTCATCTTCCGACAGGGAATGAAAATGGCTTGATCGTTTACGCGCCGAAAGTTTTCCGTTGTTTTCAAGGCAGAACCGGATAAAAAGATCAATCTGCCGGTCCGGTAGGTCTACGATCTCCAGTATAGCCCTCTTGGTCTTGTCGTAGTTTGCCAGGAAATCCAGCTCGCTGACGAGTTCCGTATCAATGGTCTGCGCGATGAACCGGAAGAGCGCCTCCGCCTGGGGGGTCATGTCTGCGTATCGGTACCAGCGGGCCGTATCGTTGTGAACGGTCATGCGCCCCTCTTCGTCTAATGAATATTCCACGAGAATCATGAGCGGTCGGGAAAAAGCCTCCAGGGAGTCGTTGTACCCGGCAGAGTTCTTAAGCATGGATGCCGATATGGGAAACATGATCCCTTTTGGCGTAAACCCCCTGCGGGCAAGAATATTGTGGATCAGAAATCGATGTATCCGACCGTTCCCGTCCTCGAACGGATGAAGGAAAACGAATCCATAAGCCACGGCTGCGGCATGAACTACTGCGCACAGGCCTCCTTCTTCCATGCGTTGATGCAATGCGATAAGGCCTTCCATCAGGTCGGGCAGATCTTCCGGCTTCGGACAGGCGAAATGAATCTTCTCTTTCTGCCATGCGACCGTCTCACCGATATAGTTCTGGCTCAATCGGTAGCCGGATTCGGAGAATCGGGGATCGGCAATGCGATTCTGAAGGTCGATCAATTTTGCTTTTTCGCAAAAGTCTTCGCGTTCCGCAAGTTGAAGCAATGTGACAAAGCGTTCGGTCCGTGACGAGTCGGGCTTGATGTGTTCTATTTCGAATGATGATTCCGTCTCTTTAGAGTAGAGATAACTCAATGCCCGCTTCAGCAGTTCCGGCGAGTA
>CAZOEH010000385.1:0-3420 GCA_964578785.1 uncultured Desulfonema sp.
GGGCGCGATCTGCCACGAGATGAATCAGCCGATGCAGACAATTTCCACCTATCTGGAAATGCTCTTGTCCGAAAACGCGGAAGAGTCCCGACTGCATGATAAAATAGAAAAGATTACCTCCCAGATAGAAAGATTGAAGGCGATAACAAAAAAACTTTCGGGAATAACAAGGTATGAAACCCTTGACTACCCGAGCGGCATCAAAATAATTGACATCAACAAATCAAGCAGGAGTGTTTGAGCGTCATTTCCCGCATGCTCTTTTCAGGAGCCGTTACAAAATAACCATTACAGTTCCGACCATTTTGTTACGGCTCCTCATGCCGTTCACGGTGTTGCAATGTTACAGTATTTTTTGACAACGGCTCAACGCCGCTTGGATGAAAGACCTGAAAAGAGGGTGGGTTGCCATGGGCCGCGACTTGAATTCCGGATGGAACTGGCATCCCAGAAACCACGGATGGTCTTTTATCTCCACGATTTCAACAAGATCGCCGCTTGGTGAGGTTCCGCTGACTAAAAGGCCTTTTGCTTCTAGGCTCTCCCTGAATTCGTTGTTGAATTCATACCTGTGCCTGTGGCGCTCTGAAATTTCTCCGGTATCGTAAGCGTTATAAGCCAGGGTTCCTTCCTTCAAAAGACACGGATATGCGCCAAGTCTCATTGTCCCGCCTTTTTCCGAAGAAACATCCCGCTTTTGAACCGTTTTGGTTTTTTCATCATACCAGGAGAGCATAAGATATATGACAGGGAAAGGGGTCTTCTCGTCAAATTCCGAGCTGTGCGCTACGGCCATTCCGGCTACATTACGGGCATATTCTATTACTGCTATCTGCATGCCGAGGCATATTCCGAAGTAAGGAACTTTATTCTCCCTTGCATACCTTGCCGCGCATATTTTTCCCTCAATGCCGCGAGAGCCGAATCCCCCCGGAACCAGTATTCCATCGGCACCGGCAAGAATCTTGCCGCAGTTGTTACCGTCGATATTTTCCGAATCAATAAAAGAAAGGCTGACCCGGCAGTTGTTTGAAAATCCGCCGTGATAAAGGGCTTCGTTGAGGCTCTTATACGATTCTATAAGATTCGTGTATTTCCCCACGACAGCGATTTTTACCGAATGTGTGGGATTTTTAATTCTTTCCACAAGGTCTTCCCACGCTTCCAGGCGAGGCGCTCTTGTCCATATGTTGAGCAGCTCTATGATTTTATCGTCAAGCCCCTCCTTGTGGAAATTGAGAGGAACTTCATAAATCGATGCGACATCTTTTGCGGTAATTACCGCATCAACTCCAACGTTACAAAAAAGGGCTATCTTTCCTTTTATATCTTTTGACAGGTCCCTGTCCGCCCTGCAGAGAAGTATATCCGGCTGGATGCCTATGCTCCGCAGCTCCTTAACGCTGTGCTGCGTCGGCTTTGTTTTTACCTCGCCGGCCGTCGCTATGTAGGGAACAAGCGTGAGATGTATATAAATAACATTCTCCTTCCCGGCATCGGTCTTGAATTGTCTTATGGCTTCCAGAAAGGGCAGGCTTTCAATATCTCCTATTGTTCCGCCTATCTCCACAATAACCACATCGACTCCGTCAGCCACCATTCTGATGCATCTTTTAATCTCTTCCGTGATATGGGGGATAACCTGTACGGTTCCTCCCAGGTAATCCCCGCGTCTTTCCTTCGATATAACGGAATAGTATATTTTACCTGTAGTAAAATTGTTGTCCATCCCCATTCTAACGCTTGTGAAGCGTTCGTAATGGCCGAGATCAAGATCTGTTTCAGCGCCGTCGTCGGTGACAAAAACCTCTCCATGCTGGAAAGGATTCATCGTTCCGGGATCCACGTTGATATACGGGTCAAGTTTCTGTATGGTTACTGAAAGACCACGGCTTTCCAGAAGCGCTCCAATTGATGCAGAAGCAAGTCCTTTGCCGAGAGATGAAAGCACTCCGCCTGTCACAAAAATATATTTCGTATCATTGCCCATATCAGAACCTCATACGCATGTTCAGTTGTTTTATTGTGAAATTGTAACTATTCAGCAGCCGGAAGTCAGGAGTCAGAATTCAGAATAGAAGGAGAACTTTTTTATCCCGGCTCCTTTCATATAAATCCTATAAAGCCTCTTCCGAAAAAAGAGCGGCGTCTCCCAGTTCTTCTTCAATCCTCATAAGCTGGTTGTATTTCGCCACTCTGTCGCTCCTCGACATTGACCCTGTTTTAATCTGCCCCCCGTTTATCCCGACAACCAGATCGGCGATAAATGAATCTTCGGTTTCACCCGACCTGTGGGATATCACTGTTGTATAACCTGCCTGCTTGGCCATTTCGATTGTATCAAGGGTCTCCGTAACCGTTCCTATCTGGTTCAGCTTTATAAGAATTGAGTTCGCAATGCCCTTTTCGATCCCTTTGGCAAATATCTCAGGATTTGTGACGAATATATCGTCGCCCACAATCTGCACGCTTCCTTCAAGGCGCTGCGTCATTGTTTTCCAGCCTTTCCAGTCCTGTTCGGCAAGCCCGTCCTCAACGGAGAGTATCGGGTATTTATTTATCAGTTTTTCATAGTAATCTATCATCTGTTCCGATGTAAAATGTTTTCCTTCGGAAGCAAGATTATATTTTCCTTTCTGATAAAACTCGCTTGCTGCAGCATCGAGCCCGATTCCGATATCCCTGCCGGGTTTGTATCCTGCCGATTCAATGGCAAGCATGATATTTTTAATAGCTTCCTCATTTGATTTAAGATCCGGCGCAAACCCGCCCTCATCTCCAACGCCTGTATTAAGGCCTTTACTCTTCAGAATCTTTTTCAGACTGTGAAAAGTTTCGGCGCCCATCCGGACTGCTTCAGCTATGCTTTTTGCCCCGACGGGAATTATCATGAATTCCTGTATGTCCAGATTGTTTGCGGCATGGGCGCCCCCGTTTATTATGTTCATCATGGGAACGGGCAGATATCTGGCATTTATTCCTCCGATGTAGCGGTATAAAGGCAGGCCGAATGCGGCCGAGGCGGCCCTTGCGGCAGCCATTGAAACGCCAAGGATCGCGTTTGCTCCGAATTTTGATTTGTTCGGAGTTCCGTCAAGCTTGATCATACGCCTGTCAAGCGCTGTCTGATCCGCTGAATCCATGCCCCTGATAGCCGGAGCGATTTTGGCAAGCACGTTATTAACGGCGCCGGCAACACCCTTACCTCCGAATCTCTTTGCCTTGATATCGCGAAGCTCAAGAGCCTCGCGTGTCCCGGTTGAAGCCCCGGAAGGGACAGCCGCGCGCCCCATGGCTCCGCAGGAAACAATCACGTCTACCTCAACGGTAGGATTTCCCCTCGAATCGAGAATTTCCCTTGCCTTTACGTCAATAATCTCTGTCATGGCACCCTCCTTTACGAGACCTTTGCATAACACC
>CAZOEH010000386.1:0-3413 GCA_964578785.1 uncultured Desulfonema sp.
ATAGTTTTTTTGATCCCGTTTCTTACAGGTATTGCAGCCTTTATTCTTCCTGGATCAGGCAGCATGCTGTTGGTTCTTACCGGCGCCACTCATCTTATTTTATCCATTATACTGTGGACCGGGTGGCCGGAACCGTTTTTTCCGGCTTATTTTGCTGTAACTCCGGAAGGCCTTTTGTCACTGATAGTAATATCGCTGCTCTTTTTTTTGATTTCAATTTATACAACAGCTTATATCAAAAAATCTAATATCCGGTTTGAAAACATTTTTACCGGGTCTATGCTCCTGTTTTTATCAACCATGACCATGGTAACTCTCTCAGATCATATCATGGTAATGTGGATTGCCATTGAAGCAACTACGCTTGCAAGCGCCCCTTTGATTTTTACTCACCGATCATCCGCTTCACTTGAAGCCACCTGGAAGTATGTGCTGATCTGTTCGGTAGGAATCGCTCTGGCCTTGCTGGGGTCAGTGCTGATCACCTTCGCCATGGATGTTGGCAATGTGGATGTGCCGTTATCTTTTTCTGCACTCACCGCTGCCGCCCGGCAACTGGATCCCCTGTGGCTCAAAGCCGGCTTTGTTTTCATTCTGGTGGGCTATGGCACAAAGATGGGACTTGCTCCCATGCATACATGGCTTCCTGACGCCCATGGTGAAGCGCCTAGTCCGGCTTCGGCGCTTCTTTCTGGAGTGTTGCTCAATTGTGCGTATCTTGGAATTTTTAAAACCCATAAGATAATGATTGCTGCCGGTCTGGAGTCATTTTCAGGAACGATTTTAATGGTGTTCGGACTCATGTCGATACTGGCAGCCGCAACGTTTATTCTCAAACAGACTGAATATAAAAGGCTACTGGCATATTCCAGCATTGAGAATATGGGCATTATAGCTTTCGGAACAGGTGTCGGTGGATTGGGTGCCTACGGGGCCATGTTATGCCTGATCCACCACAGCCTTATCAAATCATCTCTTTTTTTAACTTCGGGCAACATTCTGCTGGCCTTCGGCAGCCGGCTGATCGAAGACACAGGGGGTCTCGTTCGCCGAATGCCCCGAACCTTCGTAGCTTTTTTCTGTGGATTTATAGGTATTGCCGGGCTTCCGCCCTTCGGTATTTTCATCGGAGAACTGTTTATTGTTATGGGAGCCTTCAGCAACGGCAATTATGCTGGAGCAAGTATTTTTATCGTTAGCCTGTGTGTCGTTTTTGCAGGCTTTGCCAACCACGCCCTCAAAATTTCTTTTGAAGGTTACCGCACAGCTGTAAGAATGGAAGAGACTGCAATCATGGTCTGGCCCCAGTATGCCTTGCTTCTTACGTCACTGTTTTTGTGTTTCTGGGTTCCTGATATATTGTCCAGGACCATAACCCAGGCGGTTACCGTAATCGGTGGAGTTTTTTGATGAGATCGGAATTTAAACAAATTGCAAATGGTAAGGCCATAGCTCGGGATATAATTCCGCACCTTGCCTTCGACGAATTTACTCACGAAGTCCTTACCATCGTAGGTGAAGGCGGAAAAATCGTCCAATATTTTGCTTATGCCGACGGCAGCGCGGTCAATCTTTTGGCCGTTCTCCGGTCAGACAAACGTCTGCTGGCCGCCGGTTGCGATGTTCCGAAAAACTATCCCGCTTTTTCTGCCCAATGTGAGCCTTTCCACCTGTTTGAAAGAGAAATAGCCGAGCAGTACGGCATTAGACCGGAAGGTCACCCCTGGTTGAAAATGGTTCGATATCATGCCAACAGCCGCGGTGTATCCGATGTTTTCGGCAATAACTACTCCCAGGATATTCCCGGAAATTATAACTACTACGCTGTAGAGGGCCAGGACATCCATGAGGTTGCCGTGGGGCCGGTGCATGCAGGTGTGATCGAACCGGGTCATTTCAGATTCAACTGCATCGGGGAACGCGTGCTTCATCTGGAAATACAACTTGGATATCAGCACAGGGGCGTGGAAGATCTTCTTTGTCACGCCGATGTTAAACGACTGCCTGTGATAACCGAGGGGATTGCAGGCGATACGGCCATTGGCAACAGCCTGTGTATGGCCCAGGCTTTTGAAGGATTAGCCTATATGCGACCCGACTCCGGCGCTCGTATTATCCGGACGATTGCGCTGGAACTGGAACGAATCGCAAATCATTTGGGGGATCTCGGCGCCTTAAGCGGCGATGTGGCATTTCTCCCTGTTGCCAATTATTGCGGACGTATGCGGGGTGATTTTCTCAATATGACCCTGTTGTTGTGTGGAAACCGTTTCGGCAAAGGGCTTGTGCGCCCAGGCGGAGTTTGTTTTCCCATGACCGATGAGGACCGTAAAACAATTACGGAAAGAATAAATGAACTTAAACCCCAGGTTGAACATGTCATCGGTCTTTTATTCTCAACACACAGCGTTCTATCACGCTTTGAGAATTGCGGTACGATCAGCCGCCTGGACGCAGAGAAGCTGGGTTTGGTGGGACCGGCCGCACGCGCCTGCGGTATTTCATATGATGCCAGGCGGTCTTTTCCTTCGGAGCATTATCGGCTTCTTGATATCAATGAAAATGTTGAGTTAACCGGTGATGTTTACGCCCGGGCCAAATTGAAGGCGGATGAGGTACTGCAATCCATCGCCATTATCCAGTCTTTGCTGAAAAATCATATTAAAACAGAATGCGTCGTCAGGAGCTCTTTTAATCCGGCTCCATCATCTTTTGTTGTTACCGTCAACGAAGCGTGGCGAGGCGAATTATCTCACTGCGTTTTGACCGATGCCGCCGGAAAAATACTCCGCTACAAGATCAAGGATCCTTCTTTTCATAACTGGAACGGTCTGGCCATGGCTTTGCGGGATACAGGAATTTCTGATTTTCCCCTTAACAATAAAAGTTTCAACCTGTCTTATTGCGGGTTTGATCTCTAAGGGAACTGCATATAAGAATGCGTGGATCGGAATTCGGAAAAAAGTCAAAAATCGATTGGTTATACTGACTCCAGGATCCTGAAATCAGATTTTTTAAGGCTAATAAATTGAAGAGAAATCACAATGCTGAACATTCTTAAAAATAGATTTGAACAGGGCTATAGAACCAGCCGTTACCCGAAAGAAAAAATCGATCTGCCATTACGCTATCGGGGGCTGCCAAAGATCAACTCGCACGCTCCGGACGATATGGTAAAGCTGTGTGCTGACGCATGCCCGCAGAAAGCCATCGATCCTCAGCACAAATTGGTCGATATGGGCCGATGTGTCTTTTGCGGAACCTGTGAACGTCTTTCTGGAGGGCGATTTGTCTCGTTTTCCAGAAATTTCGAACTGGCTGTTTCCATGAAAGAACACCTGTTGACCAACGGCGAGTTGCCTGAACTGTCCCTGCATGCCAGACAGAACTTTAAAGCTCTTTTCGGACGTTCT
>CAZOEH010000387.1:0-556 GCA_964578785.1 uncultured Desulfonema sp.
CCGCCGCAGGCATTATATTGCTTTTTGCTCTCGGCTTTTATTATGGCGGAGCAAAAGCCGGAACAGACATGATAACATGGTGGATAATTATAACCGGTCTTCTTGCAGGACTGGGCGCTCTACTTGCTATGGCTCACCCTTTGACTATTTTATCATCGATTCTTGCAGCGCCATTAACTACGATTCATCCGCTCATAGCTGCAGGGTGGGTTTCGGGTCTGGTGGAAGCCTTCTCCCGTAAACCGAAAGTGAAGGACTTTGAAAGTCTCCCTGAGGATATCCTTTCCATAAAGGGATTCTGGAGAAACAAGGTTACAAGGATTCTCCTTGTGATTGCCTTTACAAATCTAGGGGCTGCAATCGGTTCGATAGTTGCCATTCCGCTTATGATTAAGATGTTGTAGCTGAAGGTTATAAGATATCTCCGATTATACTGTTTAAAACGTGCGGCAGCGTGGTTATCTTGAAAGGCTTTTGAAGGGCCGCGGAAAATCCGTATTTTTCCGGGTTGCTCATGACAGGATCCTGACTGAACCCGCTTATCACGATTCCCTTT
>CAZOEH010000387.1:566-3404 GCA_964578785.1 uncultured Desulfonema sp.
CCGCCTAATCCTCCCGGGATCGTAAGATCAAAAATAACAGCTTTATATGGTCTTCCGGCGGCTCTTGCTTCCACAAAAAGCTCTATAGCCTTTTCCCCGTCTTCAACCACATCAACCTCATATCCGGATTGTTTCAGAATTGTGGAACCCAGGTCACGGATGTCTGCTTCATCATCCATAAAAAGAATCCTGCCCGTTCCTATTGTTACTTTATCTTTTTTTGCTTCAGGTTTTTCCGGCAATCCTTTCGCTGCAGGAAGATAAAAGGTAAAAACTGATCCTTCTCCCACTCTTGATTCGACCTCTATATGCCCGCAGTGTTTCATAATTATGGAATGGCATGTCGCGAGGCCAAGACCGCTCCCCTCCTTTTTTGTTGTGTAAAACGGATCAAATATTTTCTGTAAATTTTTTTGCGGTATTCCGACCCCATCATCCTCCACTGCAACCGACACATAATCGCCTTGAGGAAGAGATTCTCCGCCGTTCCGTCTGTTTACAAACACGTTTTTTACCGAGACAGATATCGTTCCCCCTCCAGGCATTGCCTGCCGCGCATTTATCAGAAGATTTGTCATAACCTGCAGAATCTGCCCGCGGTCAGCATCAACCGGTTTTATGTTTTCATCGTAATGCATCTCACAGGTTGAACTGCTTGATTTTCCTAGTGCTATACTTGCCGCTTCCTCGATTACGGGCTGTATGTTAATCGTCTCCCTGAAAGGTTCTCCGCCCCGTGAAAAAGTAAGAAGCTGTCTTGTAAGTCCTGTCGCACCAAGAACTGCTGTCTCGGCTTTAGAGATATAATTCTGGATTGTTTCCCGGTCTTCCGGGTAAAGTTTTGCAAGATTTAAGTACCCCATTATGGCGGTAAGAATATTATTAAAGTCATGGGCTATTCCTCCCGCAAGAGTGCCGAGCGCCTCCAGTTTCTCGGCGCGTATCATCTGTGATTCGAGCTTCTGCTGCTCCGTAACATCTCTCATGATACCCAGAAAGCCAGTCTTTTTCCCGTCTTTAATTATGAGAGAAGCATTCCCCTTAATCGTCAGCTTAAGTTTCTCTTTGGTTAAAATCTCATAGGTGTTCTCTTTTAACGGAATTCCCGACTCATACAACCTGCTCAAAGCTTCAGTAACTTTTTGGGCGTTCTCTTTATCGAAAAACGTCTTATAGTTTGTTCCGATAACTTCATCCCGCGAATAACCGGTAATCTCCTCAATGGCCCTGTTGCAGGAAGTGTAGTTACCTTCAATATCGCATGTAAATATCATATCCATCGAGTTTTCGACTATCTCCCTGTATTTCTGTTCACTCTCTATAAGGGCATTTTCCGCCATTTTGCGGACGGTTATATCGGAAACAATATGAACTGAACCGACAACATTTCCATTCTCATCTGTAAGCGGTGTTGTTATTATTTCAAAAAAAGCCGCTTTTTCCGCATCTTCAATTTCTTCACGGGTCGTCTTTTCCAGATCAATGGATTCCTTATGAGGACAGAACAGAGCATCCTTTTTGTGAATAACTTCACAGCAGGTCTTTCCGATAATATCTGTGAATTTCATTTTATATAGTTTTGCAGCAGCAAGATTAAGCCGCCTGATTTTGCTCTCTTTATCCGTAATAAAAACAGCATCGGGAACCGAATCGAATGTAAGCTCCCATTCCCGTCTAGCACTCCGCAGAATCGACATGGTTTTACTCAGATTCAAAGATATCTCGTGATATGTCCTGTATAGATCTCCTATCTCATCTTCTGATTTCAGCGCTTTCAGGTTATCATCAAGCGGCGTTTCTCCAAGTTTCAGAACCGCATCTCTGAGCTTTAACACAGGATCGGTAATTCTTCTTATGGCTATAATTCCTATAAGCGCCGCTATCAGAGCTACTCCCAGGATAGAAAAAACGGATCTCTTTAAAGCGTCTGTTATAGGGGCAAATGCTTCTTTCTTAGGCTGTTGAACTCCGAGCACCCAATCGGTGTTCGGAATCTGCCTCAATGAGAGAAGCATCGGAATCCCACGTGAATTGACAGTCTCTCCGACTCCCTCAAAACCATCTATTCCGGCATCCAGCAGCTTGTTTGATCCAACCGGAATATCTCTTTTCAGGATTCTTTCATCGTCGGGGTGAAGAATTAACATCCTTGATTTATCCACTATATAGATATATCCGGATACTCCGATCTTATCCTGCCGGATCCCGCCGAAAAGATGCGGGGATAGAAGGCGCATGGAGCAGCCCAAGAGCCCTGCAACCTTATTGTTTCTGTCTCTTACCAGCGCCGTAACGGTAATGACCGGCTGACCTGTTCTTGCAGAAATATAAGGTATCCCTATAATTCCTTTTCCTTCTTGCATCGTTCTTTTGAAATATTCCCTGAAGGCAAATGATTTTCCTCTTGTTTCAGGATAATAAGGATAATCACTCCAGAGCGTTCCGTCTTTATCGAGCAGAAACATCCCGTTTTCAAACCTGGGATACAATTCCACCATGGATTTCATGAATTTTTCCGCTTCAAACGATTTCTTTTTTTCTATAACGGCGGCCGGAAGATTGAAAGCAACAGCTTTAGCATCATTCAAACTGTCATTTAAAAGCATTGCCACCGATTCCGCTGTCGAGCCTGAAAAGGTTTCGATGTTGGAATAGATTGTTTTTCTGAGAGAGCTTTCAAGGAAACGGATAAAGAAGAGACTTATTGTGCCGACGCAAATTGCTGCTATTACAGCCATGAGTAGAGATGTTTTTGTTCTAAGCCGCATTATAATAATCCCGGGTTACCGGTTTGTGCCTCTGTGGATTTGCCTCTTGCCTTACTGTTCACTGTTCACT
>CAZOEH010000388.1:0-3400 GCA_964578785.1 uncultured Desulfonema sp.
ACAGCTTCTGGCAATGACAAGGCTCAACGAGGAAAAACTGGAATCGATGCGTATTACAATGGAAAACCGGTTGGGCACAATGCAGGAGGAAAACAGCAAGAAGCTCGAACAGATGCGCGCAACCGTCGATGAAAAGCTTCAGACAACACTTGAAACACGCCTCGGCGAATCTTTCAAACAGGTAAGTGAGCGCCTTGAACAGGTTTACAAAGGGCTTGGTGAGATGAGAACCCTCGCAACAGGAGTCGGAGATTTGAAAAAAGTGCTCACTAATGTCAAAACCCGGGGAACCTGGGGCGAAATCCAGCTCGGCGCAATTCTTGAGCAGTTACTATGCCCCGACCAGTATGAAGCCAATGTCGCAACAAAAAAGAACAGCCTGGAAAGAGTGGAATTTGCCATAAAACTCCCCGGTCAGGATCCTTCAGGTCAGCATGTAGTCTGGATGCCGATAGACGCAAAATTCCCGCAGGAGGATTACCAGCGCCTCATCGATGCCCAGGAAGCTGCGGATAAAGATCTTGCCGATAAATCCCTTAAAAATCTTGAAATGCGCATTAAAGCGGAAGCAAAAAATATCAGGGAGAAATACATTGATCCTCCCAATACCACCGATTTTGCAGTCATGTTCCTTCCAATCGAAGGGCTCTACGCCGAGGTTATCCGCAGGCCTGGACTCTGCGATACCCTTCAGCGTGAATACAGAGTCATTGTTACAGGGCCTACAACCCTCGCGGCTTTATTAAACAGCCTTCAGATGGGTTTCAGAACTCTTGCAATAGAAAAACGCTCAAGCGAAATATGGGTGCTTCTCGGCGCAGTCAAGGCCGAATTCGGCAAGTTCGGGGATGTGCTTGCAAAAACAAAGAAGAAGCTCCTTGAAGCGACAGACACGATAGACAGCGCCGAAACAAGGACCCGGGCCATTGAAAGGAAGCTCAGATCCGTCCAGGAGACCCCTTCCGAATCTTCGGCATTGCCGGCACAGGATGTAAACGGAGACTCTTTAAAGATATTCAACGACTGATCTTGCATATAACATTAATGATAGATTATTACAGTGCATGATATAAAGGCCGATTAAATATTGACTTTTCCGGATTGCTCATTTATATAAACGTCCAAAGCTGGGGGATGGAGTCCCCCTGATAACCGCCCGCAACGGACTAATGACTCCTACTCTTGAAATACAGGGTAGGAGTTTTTTATTTCAACAAGCAAAAGGGCACAGTGCATGGCCTCCTCGGCAAAATCATCTTTAATATCTGACTACATGCAATTGAAAAGCGATCTTTCAAAGTGCATAGAAGATATGCTCGTTATAGGAAATATCCGCAGATCTTCCTGTGAGGAGCTGCGCGATAAGATACGGACAGATACTTTTAATCTCGTTGTTGTCGGACAGTTCAAGCGCGGCAAGACAAGTCTCATCAATGCACTTCTCGGGAATGCCATTCTGCCGGTTTCCGTGGTGCCGCTTACATCCATTGTAACGATAATGACCTACGGAGAGGCGCTCAGAGCCAGTGTCCACTTCAATGATGGCAAAACGATGGAGATCAGCCCCGAAAGCATACACGAATATGTTACCGAAAAGGGAAATCCGAAGGATGCGAAAGATGTGCGTGAAGTGGTTCTTACCTATCCCTCGCCTTATCTAAGAGATGGTGTGCGGCTGATCGACACACCCGGCGTTGGTTCAATCTACCAGCACAATACGGACATTGCGTACCGGTACCTGCCAAAATCTGACGCCGCCCTGTTCCTCTTTTCCGTGGACCAGCCGATAAGCAAATCTGAAATAGACTTCCTGCATGATGTGAAGGAATATTCGAAAAAAATCCTTTTCCTGCTCAACAAAGCTGATTATCTGTGCGAAAGGGAGCTGACGGAATCTATAGAATTCTCGAAAAATGTACTAAGGGAAACAATGGGCACTGAGGTTAAGCTCTTTCCCGTCTCGGCCCGGCTTGCACTCGAAGGGTCTGTTTCAAAGTCGGACGAGGTGTTCCGAAAAAGTCTTCTGCCTGTTTTTAAGGATGAACTGAATAAATTCCTGGTGGAAGAGAAGGGTAAGATTCTCATCCTCTCTGCGGCAAATAACCTTCTGCGCATGCTGTCACAGGCAAAGCTTGAGCTGGAGCTTGAGATCAGATCCCTCTCGGCTCCGCTCGAAGAGCTGAAAGAAAAATTACTGGCATTTGAAGATAAAAAAAAAGAAACTGAACTCGAAAAGCAGAACTTTGATATTCTACTTAAAGGTGAAACCATCCGTCTTGCAAAAGCTCTTGATGATGATCTTCACGGGTTCAAGACGGATCTGCTTATCAATGAAGATGCGCACCTCAAAGAATTATTCAACAAAAACAGGCATCTTCCCCTCAGCAAACTCTGTTCAATGCTTGAAGAAGAAGTGATAATCTGCATCAAAAACTCTTTTCACACGTGGAGCGCCGCAGCGGATGAGCGGATCTCAAAATCATTCGAAAACGCTTGTAAACGTTTTATAATCAGGATCGACGGAACCGTCGACATGCTTCTTAAATTTTCATCGGAACTTTTTGGCGTACCCTTTGATGTGGTAAAAGCAGAGGCTGTATGGTCGTCGAAGACAGGCTTCTACTATAAATTCAGGGATGAGCCTGTTGGAATCGAAATTCTGGCATCTACAATTACCCTGGCTCTCCCGAAGTTTATCGGCGACAGGCTCATTCTGAAAAAAATGAAGGAGTTTCTCAATAAAGCCGTATCAATGCAGTGCGGCAGGATAGGATACGACTTTGAGCGGCGACTCGACAAAAGCCGGCTGGATTTCAGGTGGGAAATGCTCCGGAGAATAGATGCAACAATCGAAGGCATATCTGCTTCATTAGAAAAAGGAATAACGCTGAGAGCAAAAAGCGAACAGGACATCCAGGCAAGGAAAAATGAACTTGATAAAATTATAAAAAAGCTGAATCAAATAAAAGCCGGTCTCATACGAATTCGAACGATAGCGGATGGAGTCACACATCCAAACAAAGAGAAGTCGATATGAAAAAATTTATCGGTTCTTCCGGCTTGGGAAGAAACGTCTTTGCCGCCGGGCTCGTCAGCTTCTTCATGGACGTCAGTTCCGAAATGGTCTATCCTCTCGTACCGTTGTTTCTGGCAAACATACTCGGAGTCAACAAATCGGTCATCGGTCTTATTGAGGGGATCGCGGAATCCACCGCCAGTCTGCTCAAGGTTTTTTCCGGCTGGTACTCCGACAGGATAGGCAGGCGTAAAGGATTGATGGGTGTCGGATATGCGGTATCCGTCCTGAGCAGGCCGCTTATCGCCCTGGCCGTTATCTGGCAGCACATCCTTGCCTCCCGATTCATCGACAGGCTTGGCAAGGGCATACGCACCGCACCCA
>CAZOEH010000389.1:0-3390 GCA_964578785.1 uncultured Desulfonema sp.
CTCGGCAAAGCCGGATACTTTACCGAAAACACGCCGTATAATCCAAGCAGCCCTTATTCGGCTTCAAAAGCCGCAGCAGACCATCTCGTAAGATCATACGCAATTACCTACGGTATTCCCGTGACAATCTCGAACTGTTCAAATAACTACGGACCATATCAGTTTCCTGAAAAACTCATTCCCCTCATGATTTTGAATGCCGTTGAAAACAAGCCCCTCCCGGTATACGGAGAAGGGACTAACGTCCGTGACTGGCTGTATGTTAAGGATCACTGCAGGGCGATATGGGAGATAATGAAGAATGGCAGCAGGGGTGAAACATACAACATCGGAGGCGGATGCGAAAAAGCGAATATTGACGTGGTCAGTATTATCTGCGACCTGGTCGACACAATGCTTCCCGGGGTAAAAGGGCCCCCCCGAACCAGCCTTATAACCTTTGTAAAAGACAGGCCGGGCCACGATTTCAGATATGCAATGGATTTCGGAAAGATAAAAAAAGAGCTGGGATGGACCCCTTCCGAAACATTTGAAACCGGAATCAAAGAGACAATATGCTGGTATATCGAAAACAGGGACTGGGTCAAACGGGTAAAAAGCGGCGAGTACATGGACTGGATGAAACAGCAGTATGAAAACCTGCAATAGACGAACAGCCGGACATTGAACATCGAACGCCGAATATCGAATATCGAACATCGAACTTTGAACCTTGAACTTCAGGTGCCTGCCATTAAAAATATTTAAGTTATATGCCAATGAAATTACGGAGAATTAATAATGAAGCGTTCTAAAGATTATATCATATTCCCTCTTGATGTACAGTCAGCCGGGGATGCGAAGCATTATATCGGTCTTCTCGCAAATCATGTGGGCATGTTCAAGGTAGGGCTTGAACTTTTCATTAGATCCGGCCCGCAGGTCATAAAAATGATAAGAGAGATGAGCGAAGCAGGCATTTTTCTTGACCTCAAGCTCCATGATATCCCGGCAACAGTAAAACGCGCCATGGCAAGCATCGCCGGGCTGGGAGTAAATCTAACAACCGTTCACTGCGGAGAAACACCGGATATGCTCAAAGCCGCGGTTGCCGGAAGCGCAGGGAAAACGTCTGTTCTCGGGGTGACAGTACTGACGAGCGTGTCGGCATCTGATATCAAAAAAGCAGGTTTTGAAAATCAATATTATTCTGATATTTCAAAACTTGTGTTAAAACGCGCCGAAACCGCAAAGGATGCCGGATGTGCCGGTGTCGTCTGCTCGGGACTTGAAGCAAAGATGATAAAGAATTCCTTCGGGAAAGATTTTCTTGCGGTCACGCCGGGAATAAGGCCGGCATGGAATGTTGGAGAAAAGGATGATCAGCAGCGGGTGACAACTCCCGCTGCTGCAATCAAAAACGGCTCTGATTATCTTGTAATCGGACGGCCGATAAGGGATGCAAAGGATCCGGTTTCTGCAGCCGTTATGACAGCGGATGAGATTGAATCCGCACTATCCGTTTATTGAAGTTTCCCCGGAGTGAGTATTCTCTCCATCTCAAAGGATTCGCGCCCTAGCTTTGCCGGTGTATATCTCCCTCTGCCCTTTTTGAAATCGGCCTGAATAGTTCGATGGGCCCGCTCAACCCCTTGAGCATTTTGGCTCCCATCGATTCGAACTGAAACCAATTGTCCTGAATCGAGTCGATCGTTGTTTTTGTACAAATGATCTGGAATCTCTCCGCCAGCCCGCACAATCGGGCTGCAATATTTACGGTATTGCCGATCACGGTAAAGTCCCGGGCCGATTCCGTTCCCAGGCTTCCTATAAAAACAGGCCCGGTATTTATACCGATACCGACCGATGACCAGCTGGTATCAGGACTCTTTTCCGGTGACAGCTCCCTGACTATCTGAAGTGCGCATTGAATGGCATTGTCAGCCATCTGCGGCCCTTCAAAAATGGCCATGACCTCGTCGCCGGTCAGTTTATCGATGATGCCATGAAAGCCTTCTATCACCTGGATCTGCTTTTGGATGCTGACGTTTAATTTTTCAAAAACCGATTCGGGATCGGCGTCCGCCGACAGCTGGGTAAATCCCCGGATATCTGAAAACATGACGGTCACGTTGGCCTTTCTGTTTTGGAGGCCTTTATCATGCATCACCAGGTTTTCAACCATCCGGATGGTCGACAGAGAAACATGACGGGATAGCTCCAACTTGAATTCAGACAGTCGATCGTGGGCGTACCTCACTCTCAGGTTGGCCCTGATTCTCGAGATCAATTCAATCGCCCGCAAGGGCTTGCAGATAAAATCATCTCCGCCGGCATCGAGGCCTTCAGCGACTTTCCGCAGATCAGGTTCACCGGCGGTAATGAAGATAATCGGAATGTAGGGCAGCTCTTTTTTTTCCCGGATGCGGCGGCAGGCTTCAAGCCCGTTCATTTCCGGCGCCATGGCGTCGAGGAGTATTATGTCCGGAACCGATTTATCGATGATTTTCAATGCATCGGCGCAGCTTGCAGCTCCATTGATATTATACCCCAGAGGTTCCAGTATTGCCTTTAAACTTTTGATGTTGAAGGGCGTTTCCTCTACTACCAGAATGTTGATCGATCCAAACCTTTTATCCATTCTACTCTCCTCAGCATGAAGGCGGCAGCTCCCGTAGAGTCCATCCTCCGGAACCTCCGAAAAACCGATGACGGCATTGAGCAGGATGCACAGTTCGTGGCTCATACTGGCCGGAAAATCCGGCCTTGCCCGGTTGATCCATTCTTCGGATGTATATTTGATATTGAATTATCAGTATTTTCAAACAAAATCCGGCGATAGTCAAGCAAATACGGCAACAGAACCTGACCGAACTAACATTGATAAACCCGCAAAAAATGAAAACAGGATCCAGGAAAGTGACGTGATTTTACACTTTGTACGGCGGTGTCAGGGATGGAGAAACCTGTAGAGAGTCACACACAGGATAACCGCCCCGATTACAAGTGAGAGTATAAGCTGATCGGTGCTGAATTTCAAAATAAAAACTTTGGTTTATGGTTTATGGTTTGTGGTTTATGGTTTGAAAAGCAGTACTTTGCACCTCGAATATAGAATATCGATAAAGCCGGACTTCGAAATTCAGCTTTTATCGATATTCGATGTCCGATATTCTATCTTCGGCCATTATTCCTTATCCAGTCCGAACTCGGTATGAAGGACTCTGACGGCAAGCTCAGCGTATTTTTCCTCGACTACGCAGGATATCCTTATTTCAGATGTGCTTATCAGCATTATATTGATATTTTCCTTGGCAAGAGCCGAAAACATTCTCGCCGCAACGCCGGAATGATTCTTCATTCCAACGCCTGTTACTGAAACCTTCGCCACGTTTTCATCTCCGAAAACGG
>CAZOEH010000390.1:0-3356 GCA_964578785.1 uncultured Desulfonema sp.
TCGAACCTTGTCCGTTTTACTATTATATCCTTCCGGTGAAGAATAAAATACTCGAGTATCTCTTTTAAAGTCAGAACCTCCGGCCTGTTGTTCACCACGGCAAGAAAAATTATACCGAAGGTGCTTTCCATGCGGGTATGCTTGTAAAGCTGGTTTATCACCACTTTCGCCACCTGGTCTTTTTTCAGACCGATGGCAATCCGCATCCCCTCCCTGTCGGATTCATCCCTTACATACTTTATGCCCTCCAGCTGCTTATCGCGTATCATCTCCGCAATCTTCTCAATAAGCCCGGCTTTGTTGACCATATAAGGAAGTTCGGTAACAACGATGGTCTCATTTTGACTCTTTTTATCTATTTCAACCTTAACGCGGGCCCGTATCTTAACCTTGCCTCTCCCCGTGGAATAGGCTTCGGAAATGCCGCTCTTCCCATAAATGATGGCAGCCGTTGGAAAATCAGGGCCGGGAACTATTTTTATCAGCTCTTCACATGAAATACCCGGATCATCAATAACAGCTCTTACAGCATCCGCAATCTCGGTCAGATTGTGCGGCGGAATATTTGTTGCCATGCCGACGGCGATTCCGGAAGATCCGTTTATCAGGAGGCATGGAATTTTTGCAGGCAGAATTGAAGGTTCGGTCAGGGATTCATCATAGTTTGGAACAAAATCAACCGTCTCCTTATCAATATCCTCCATCATTTCATGAGCAAGGCGCGTCATCCTTACTTCGGTATACCTCATCGCGGCGGGAGGATCTCCGTCTACCGAGCCGAAATTGCCCTGCCCGTCAACCAGCATATACCTTAATGAAAAATTCTGCGCCATGCGCACTATGGTATCGTAAACCGCGGTGTCGCCGTGCGGATGATACTTGCCGATTACATCACCGACTATCCTGGCCGATTTTTTATACGGTTTATTCCAGTCGTTTTTCAGCTCGCGCATTGCATAAAGAACACGCCGGTGAACAGGCTTAAGGCCATCCCGGACATCCGGCAACGCCCTCCCGATGATAACGCTCATGGCGTAATCGAGATAGGACTTTTTCATTTCGGTCTCTATGTTAATCTCTGATAATTTTTCAGCTTCAATCATAACAGAACCTTATTAACTCTATTGCGGTAATTTAAATGAAATTTCCTTCTGCTTTCAGTAATAAACGGCATATTACCTGCAGAATTTAAACCGGCAGAAAGGGCGATAATCGAGATAATTAAATTAGGACGCAGATTTTCGCCGATACACGCAGATAATTATTCTATGATATATGACGACGTAATTATTTGCGCATCCGATACGGCACCCTTCGACAAGCTCAGAGTGACCGGTCATGGTGAGACTGTCGAACCAAGTGCTGCAGGGATTTTCTCTCAGCAATGATAATAATGCACAATTATTTATGACGTTGCGCATAGATCTTTATATTTAAAATCCAGGCAATCTGCGTTCATCTGCGTCCAAAATGCAAATTCCTAAATCTTACTTATTTGCTGGCAAACGCTCCGGCAATAAATAGAAGTAATACTTCAAAGACAACTACAGGAACATAACTGCCGAAAAGAGCATAAACTATTCCGCCTCCGACTATGGCAGGCACTCCACAAAAAACCAGAATTCCTAATTTTTTACTTATGTCCATCCTGTGAATCTCCTATAACATATTAATCATAAATCAGATATTTAGGCTGAAGACTATCAGGCAGCAGGCTGAAGGTAAAAGCTAAAAGCCTAATCACCTACAGCCTAATCACCCTAGCAGTTTTTACCAGCAACACTTTAATAAGTAAAGAAAAAACAGAGTTATTTAGTGCCCATCCGGAAACATAATTTGGACACATAAAAGTTTCCAATTCGGAAATAGGCAGTTTTGGGCAAGCTCAAGGAAATCAAGGGATTGCGCGGAGACAATACGCGATGTATGTCGCACAAGAAATCCCGCAGATTGACACCGAGATCGCACAAAAGGGCCATTTCCGGATGGAAGCTATTTTCTCTCAATAATCATAGCCATACCCATGCCGCCGCCTATGCACATCGTAATAAGACCGGTGGAATATCCTTTCCTCTTCATCTGGTTCATTCCTGAAACCATCTGGCGCGCCCCGGTGCAGCCTATCGGATGCCCTAATGAGATACCGCTTCCCAGTTCATTTGGTTTTTCATTTTCAATTCCAAGCTCCCGCATGCAACCGATCGCCTGTGCGGCAAAAGCTTCATTTAACTCGATCATATCAATATCTTTCAATGTCATACCGGCCGATTTCAGAACTTTCCTGACAGCAGGAACAGGGCCGAGCCCCATGTATGCAGGATCAACACCGCCCGATGCGAAAGCCTTGATCGATACTATGGGCTTAAGACCCAGCTCTTTAGCTTTTTCGGAACTCATCAGGACAACTGCCGCAGCTCCGTCATTAATGCCTGAAGCATTTCCGGCAGTTACACTCCCGTCTTTTTTGAACGCAGGTCTTAATTTAGCCATTTTTTCAACACTCGTTTCCATCGGGCGTTCATCTTTATCAAATACGGTTTCGCCTTTGCCTGTCTTTATAACTACCGGCACTATCTCCTGTGCAAATATACCGTTCTTTATTGCAGCCATCGCCCTGTTATGGCTCAGGACACTGAGCTTATCCTGCTCCTCCCTGCTTATACCGTACATTGCAGCAATATTTTCAGCGGTTAATCCCATGTGATATCCGTAAAATATTTCGAACAAACCGTCAAAAACCATCAGATCATAAATCTGGCCTGTTCCTGTCAGTTCCATCCTGTGTCCCCATCGGGCTTTCGGAAGGGCCATCGGCGCAAGGCTCATATTTTCCTGGCCTCCTGCTATTATTACATCAGCCTGGCCTGTCATTATGGAAGATGCGCCCAATGCTATAGCTTTAAGTCCTGAACCGCAAACTTTGTTGATTGTAAATGCCGGGGTCTCTTTCGGAAGACCTGCTCTTATCATGGATTGTCTGGCCGGATTCTGACCCTGACAGGCCTGAAGAACGTTACCCATAATGACTTCATCAATCGTGACAGGGCTCTTTGAATTGTCCCAGTCCGAATATCTGCTCTCAAGCTCGGTTAATCCTTTATCTTTCAATTTTTCCGGAGCATTCTTCTCCATCTCTTTCCCGGCAACAGGCTTCAATCCCGCCCTTTTAAGAGCATCCTTTATAACCAATGCGCCCAGCTCAACAACCGGAACATCTTTTAAGCCACAGCCGAATGCTCCTACGGCAGTTCGTGATCCACCGACGATTACAACCTCTCTCATGATTAAATCCTCCCGACTTTAGTTGACATAATTAAATATCAAAAACTTTTACCATTCAGTATTTTTCCATATCT
>CAZOEH010000391.1:0-3344 GCA_964578785.1 uncultured Desulfonema sp.
GTATTTGCTGCGGGGAAAAAATAGAAACGCGTAATTGCATGGGCATCATGTAGTCCTAATTGTAAGGGATGTCCCCATGTAGTCCCTATTCAATATATTGTTGGCCCTCTTAGAAAAAGGAGGCATGCAAACATATATGAGATTGAACACATATCTACATAATGTCTTCCAAAGGTTTAATAAGAAGCTTGGTCCTCAACCCACCACTTCGTCTACACAACCATTTACTTCGCCCACACAACCATCCGCCAAAGTAGTCAAAGCCGGATTTCCACGTCCTGTGGACTTTAGGGCGCCCACCTTCCCTCCAGTATCTGTCTCAATTTCTTCGGCCACCTTCTCTGGAGGAACCACGCTAACGTTTCAACCTAATGACATTGTAGTCTTTGTTGGTCCAAATAACTCTGGTAAGAGCGCCACCCTTAGAGATCTCCACCGTTGTGCGGAAAAAAAAGATGAATCAGGATACGTTATCCAACAAATTGGCCTACAGACATCAGGGGTTTCGCAAGACGTCCTAGAATGGATTCGCTCAGTAGCGCGCCCAGATGTTTCGTATTGGGGGCATTACAGGATGCTCAATAGCTTTGTATCCTTGGAAAGTGTCAAAAGGCTATGGGAAAATTGTCAAAAAGAAGGTCTTGAATCGCTCACAAATTTTTTCATAAGATCTATTTCAACGATTGACAGATTAACAGCGGCTGATCCGGTAAAGAGGGTATCTCTAATACGAGAACCGCTCGTACATCCCTTGCACTTCATAGATGCGAATGAAGAACTTGAATTCCTGCTGAGTCACTATTTCAAGAGGGCGTTTGGGACAGATCTCATCGCACACCGTGGTGCTGGATCTAATATTATTCTGCTCTGTGGGGATCGACCTGAACCAGCAGAACAACAGGATCGTGTTTCAATTGATTACCTACGAATGCTTGATTCCTTTGACAGAATTCACCTTCAGGGAGATGGGGTTCGCAGTTTCGTCGGGGTTCTTCTGCACACCTTGATTGCTCCAACGTCATGTGTACTCATTGATGAACCAGACGCGTTCCTCCACCCACCTCAAGCTCGTCAGATGGGCCGCTTACTTGCTGACGAACTTCCACCCGATAGTCAGCTATTTCTTGCGACGCACAGTGCAGACCTTGTGCGCGGCCTGCTTGATTCTGGCAGCAAAAGAATTCGTGTTGTCAGAATAGTGCGAGAAGGCAACCTCAATCATGTGTGCGAGCTTTCAAACGATTCTTTACGAGAAATATGGAAAGATCCTATTCTGAAGCACTCCAACGTCATCGAGGCTGTTTTTCATAAACGGGCTATTGTGTGCGAGGGTGAAGTTGACTGCTGGTTCTATGCTGCAATGATGGCAGTTCTTGAAAATCAAGAGGATGTATCTGACGTTTCTGAAACAATGTATTTGAGCGCGGGTGGCAAAGACGGCATTCCAAAGATCGTTGCAGCTCTATCTGCGTTATCGGTTCCTGTCGGTGCTATTGCCGATTTTGACTTACTCAGGAGTAGAACGATTCTTGAGGCATTGGCTAAACAGCTAAAATTAGATTGGCAAGTTGTGGAAAAGGACTTGAAGTTAGTCATCTCAGCGATAAATGACTCGAAACCGGAACTCAATACGGATGAGGTTAGAAGACAGATTAGTGAAAAATTGGAGAAAGTAAAGTCTCTAAGTCTTCCAGACCGCAATATAGATGAAATATCAAAAATTTTGCAACTCGGTTCATCATGGTCCAAAGTCAAGGACACTGGCATTCTCTTTGTCCCTCAAGGACATGCAAGTCAGACCTGTCAACAATTATTAAAATATTTTGAAGCAAAGGGTCTTTTTGTGGTCCCGGTTGGACAATTAGAGCGATTTTGTCCAAGTATTTCCGGACATGGTACAAAGTGGGTCACATGTGTGCTCGGCAAAGACCTGGCACAAGAACCTGAGCTTGAAGAATCCCGGCGATTCTGCTCTCGCATCATACAATGGTGCAGAGCATCCCAAGCACTAGGACGCTCTTAATGCAGTTGAATCTACTGAGAACTACAAGGGGGCGAACAGCAAGGGATCAGACTTGACTTATTGACATTTTTTAAGAGCCGTACTTGTACCAACAAAAAAATGCACCAGATGAACTGGTGATTTTCACGTTAGGCTCGAAGAGGCAGTCCCTTATATAGGAGAAGGCTAATGGATGCAGAAATTGGTGGAGACTCAGTGAACGGTTCGAATAGTAACAATGTAGATAAGAACGAGTCTGAAAGAAAACGAACTGAAGAAAGGAAGCACAAGCATATTGACGAGATGCAGACTAAGCGACTCGAGATTTGGTTGACATTCTGCAGCAAAGCTTTTTTTCCAGTTTTATTATTCGCAGTTTTTCTTCTATTCACTACTGAAGTAAGGGAAATGTTTGGTAGATTGACCTCAGCTAATGTGGCGGGCCAGCAATTTTCCTTTTCAGACAGTCTGAAAGAACCGGTTCTGAAGATTGCGTCTATAAAAGAAATTGCTAAAACCATAGATATTCGGAAGGATAACCTCGAACTCGATGCAATCTTCCAGGTACCCAGGAAATACGTTGTGCTGCGCACTAGTGAAATTCCTAAAGACAAAAATGCTCAGGCAAA
Organism: uncultured Desulfonema sp.; assembly: GCA_964578785.1. Lineage (GTDB taxonomy): Bacteria > Desulfobacterota > Desulfobacteria > Desulfobacterales > RPRI01 > RPRI01. The sequence goes on from CAZOEH010000391.1 coordinate 2,632, forward strand.
GCAAATGATTCAAATAATGGAGGTTATCCGCGTCTCGATCATCTCTGGGGAGTTTATTGGTCTTATCGTGCTTGATGACAAAGATAGATACATCGGTTCATTTGCCCGAGATTTCTTTCTTGAAACCGTTATCCCATGGCAGAATCTTGCTGACTATCCGGCTGGCAAGTCGCCACCTGATATCGCTATTTGGATAAAGTCGAAATCGGTATTTGGTCTTTCACTTGAATACCCAAAAGCCAGAATTGATGCCGGAGAGGGTTTTCACCTCAGTGTAAAAGAGAGTGAATCAGCAGCCGAAGCTTTGAATACGTTATTGAGTAGCGGGAAGGACTTTGTCGCTGTGGTCGACAGCTCTGGGAGGTTTCAAGGTACCGTCACCCGTAAAGACCTCTTGGACAGGCTCTTAAAAACACTGGTGCCGAAGATGCCTCCAGGGAACGAATAGAACGAATAGGGGACGTATTTAACATTTTAACTTGAACAATATCCAGCAATATATTATAAAGCGTTGAGGAAGTCGGGTTTGACGATGATATCGCTTGGCCGGCGACTGCGTCAATCGGTACCGGCTATCGGGCAAGCTGTGGCACTGGACGAAAAGATAGTAAAGGGGAACAATTATTTGCTTTCCAAGAAGTAAGTTAGAATATTAAATACGTTGTATATTAAAACGATAGGAGTAAATACTCCCCCAGATACTACAAACAGAG
>CAZOEH010000392.1:0-3340 GCA_964578785.1 uncultured Desulfonema sp.
CTTTTGTTTTCCCCTCGATTCCGTCGATGGAGACCGACCCTGCAATTTTTCCATTATCTTCGGCAACCCAGAATCCGTCACGGGTCTTGTCTAAGCGGCTTAAAAATTCGGAAAGTTCGGTAGCCACCTTGGCTTCAAAAAAAAGACCGAAGTCCCAGCTCCGGCTGTAATAAGTCCCATGAAGCTCCGCGACACGGCCGATTGCGCCGGGAATATATCCCGCAAGAAGTTGTATGCCGTTCATTTTAAATCCTCTCTGATAGTGTCATATTATACCAGAATAACCGCTTCTCTTGCAATATTTTATGGTTGTGCTATTTGAATACAAATACAAGGGCAATTAATAATCCGAATTCAGTTTTTTATGAGGGCATCAAACCTGATACAAAGAAGGATTCCATGGAATTAAAAGATAAAATATCCGAGCTTGAAGAAACCAACGCGAATCTTCGCCGGGCCTTTGAAGGGGCTATTCAAACCCTTACTGTCTCCTCCGAGATAAGAGACCCTTATAGCGCAGGCCATCAGAGGCGTGTGACGGACCTTGCAATCGCAATTGCAAAGGAGATGCACCAGCCGGAAAATATAGTTGCGGGAATACGAATGGCGGGCCTTATCCACGATATAGGCAAGCTTGCGGTGCCTGCTGAAATTCTGAGCAAACCCTCAAAGATCAACGATCTTGAATTCCAACTGGTTAAAACCCATCCCGAAATAGGATATGACATTTTGAAAAATATAGATTTCCCCTGGCCTGTTGCGGAGATTGTACTTCAGCACCATGAAAGAATAAACGGTTCCGGATATCCGAGAAAACTAAAAAAACCGGATATTATCATCGAGGCAAGAATTATCAATGTAGCGGATGTTGTTGAGGCAATGGCATCCTACAGGTCTTACCGGCCTTCCCTCGGGATAGAAAAGTTACTTGATCAGATATCAAAAAACAGGGGCATCCTGTATGATGATGAAGTTGTTGATGCATGCCTTGCGCTTTTTGGTGAGAAGGGATTTAAATTCAGGTAAAGAGCACTAAAAGGTTTCCGTAAAGTGATTTATGATCGAAGAGACCGGTCTTCCGAACAGAAGATCAAGCAGTTCGGAATCAATCTGACCTTTTTTTACAACAAGCTCCCGTACGGTTTTATCGTATTCAATAATCTCAGCGATTTTTGGGTATAAACCCCTCTTTTTCGTATTTCCCGGTTCATCAGCCAGTTTTTTTATCTCTTTGTATGAACATCTTTTATCATGTTCGACGATAAGCTCCCAAAGGCCTCCGACAGAACCCATGATTTCTTTTCTTGTAAGCAGATTCTTACCGAAAACCCGCTCTATTTCCCCTGTATCCCGGCAATTAAGAAGTTTGCATTCAAGCGGGCGGTATTCATACACAGCGCATCTTTTTTCAGTTTCATCATAAAAAAAACAGGTCCAGCCGGTTTTCTGTCCTTTGATCTTTATTATATCCGAAGGCGCGTAGACCACCCTTTCACTCATGTTATCCCGGACAGGCTCTCCTTCCCTTATCGTATAAAGATATTTTGCCGGGATGAATCCGTCTTCTATCAGCGCTCTCTCCTCAATATGAAAAGACGGGCCTCCTTTTTTACAGCATGTCCCGCATCTTTTGCATTCTGTTGAGTTCATGATCTGTTGGTCTCTGGTCTCTGGTTTCTGGTCTCTGGTTTCTGGTCTCTGGTTTATGGTCTCTGGTTTATGGTCTCTGGTTTATGGTTTATGGTTTTTTGCCGTTCGATATTCGATGTCCGCCTTACACCTCATTCCTTCTTCTGATCCCTGACCCCTGATTACTGATCACTGTTTTTTCACGCCTCGCGCCTTCCTGTCCTTACCAGAAGCATCAGCGAGAGAACGGAAGAGACGACAAAGCAGGCGCCCATTGCATAAAACACCGATTCAAGGCCGTAATTATCAGCAAGATATCCGGAAACCGCGGCGGCCGTCGACCCTATTCCGAAAGTCACAAAAAAGTGTATTCCGTAACCTATTCCGTGGCGGTGTCTCGGAAGATAATTGGAGAGCAGAAAATTTTGCATGGGCTGGGTTGAAAAATAAAAAAACGCATAAAAAACAGCCGAAGCGATCAAAACAAAACCGGAACTCTTTGCCATGATAAACACAAAAAAAGTGCCGGCTATAACAGCGCAGGAATATATGATTTCAGGTCTGAAACGGTCTGTAAGGCGGCCGCCGATGTATTGACCCAGCGCGCCGGAAACAAGCGCCAGGGTTGCAACCGTCCCGCCGAGAGTTACTTTGCTTAATGTAATAAATCCGAAATGAATTTTTTCCCCCATGTACGCCGGAAGAAAGGTCATTATCCCTTTATATGTCAGCCCGAGTGCTGCCGCGGATGAATAGAAGAGAATCAGGTTGATATATGATATTCCGTTTGAGGATTTTTTATCCGTATCAGGGCATTCGGCTGCAAAAACGGATTTTGCGGGAACCGAAAAAGAATAAATACCGGCGGCTATACCCATCATGCCGAAAATTACATGAGGAGCTTTCCAACCCATATTTGATCCAAGCCATGCGGCAAGCAGGGGAACGGAAGCGACTCCGAGACTCCCGGCTATGCCGTGGATTCCGAACGCATTCCCTTTTTCCCGAACAGACTGGCTTATGAGAGTATTTGCAGCCGGATGATACATGCTGCAGAAGAGCCCTATAAACCCCATTATGATTCCATAGGCAAAAATAGAAGGGATAAAAAAAACAAGAGTTGAAAGCAGTCCGGAACCCAGCAGAAAAAGGGTGACAAGGCGGCGCGGCCCGAATTTATCGGCCAGAAAACCCGCAGGAAGCGATCCGATCCCGAAAGCATATGAAAAAACCGACACTATTAATCCAAGATGGAAATAATCGGTGCCGAATTCGACTATCAGTAAAGGTATCAGGGGCGGCAGCACTCCCTCAAACAAATGAACAAGGCTGTGGGATGCCGTTGTAATGCCCATTATTTTCTTTTCTTCACGGTTCATTAAGTTATGTTTCCTGTTTCCGTAATAGCCTGAAGGTTTTAGACTGAAGACTGTTAGAAACTTCGGACTTCGGGCTTCAGCCTGCTCTTTCCTGCTTTGTGCTTCTCGCCTAATACATCTCCGGTCTCCTGTTCGGGAGGAAATAACGCATCTTATGATCGCGCACCTTTTCCAGATCTTTCGCCTTAAGATCCGCAACAATCATCCCTTCCTTTCCGCATGTATCTCTTTCAATAACTTCACCGGAAGGGTTGATCACCACTCCTGTTCCCGGGAAATGCAGACCGGCGGAATTTTTTCCGCACTGGTTGCATGCAACTATAAAAAGGCCG
>CAZOEH010000393.1:0-3333 GCA_964578785.1 uncultured Desulfonema sp.
AGGTCCATAGTCGAGATTATTGATTACGGATCTCTTCCGCGCACGGAAAGAAAGAGTAAAAGGGTTTTTGACAACAGGAACGGGAACACAGGCAAATAAAGAATACGGCTTTGCCTGAGACATTCAAACAGGCGGGCTTTTTAAACAACCGACTAACAGGGAGGTTAATTCGATGAAGATCAGAACAGGAATGATTCTATCGGTTTTTGCATTGCTTTTGACCGGAATTTATGTTCCGGCGCCGGCGGCGGCGGAAACAATTACTCTTACTTACGCAAATTTCCCGCCTGCTCCGACATTTCCATGCGTCCAGATGGAGAGATGGAAAACGGAAGTCGAAAAGAGAACAAACGGTAAGGTTGCCGTCAAGACTTTTCCGGGCGGAACGCTGCTTGGTGACAAGGAGATGATGGACGGGGTCATCGCAGGCCAGGCTAACATAGGCAACCTTTGCATGGCCTATCAGCCGGGGCGCTTTATTATGACAAACGCAACGAGTCTTCATCTCGGCATACCTGATGCAAGAGTGGGAAGCCTTGTGCTGCTTGACCTGTACAATAAGTATAAACCTGAAGAATTCGCAAAAGTGAAGGTGCTGACAATGTTTACCACCGCACCGGCGAACATCATGTCCAAAACTCCTGTAAGAAATCTGAATGACATAAAGGGAATGGATCTGAGAGGTTCAGGCGGAGCCGCGGAAATCCTGAAGGCGTGGGGAGCAAATCCGGTTGGGATGCCGATGCCCGCGACGGTTGAAGCACTTCAGAAAGGAACGGTAAAGGGCCTCATATCTTCCCTTGAAGCCATGAAGGATTTCAAATTCGCTGAGCACTGCCGGTATATCACAATGACCGAAACCTCTATTTATCCCTTTGCCGTCGTCATGAATATGGATACTTGGAAATCGCTTCCGAAGGATGTCCAGAAGATAATGGATGATCTTGCCGTTGAGCAGGCAGAATGGACCGGAAACTACATGGACAATCATGTGAAGGAATCGGTTGCTTGGTCAAAAAGCAATTACAATGTGGAAGTGATAAATCTTCCTGCAGCTGAAAAGGCGGAATGGGATAAAAAGCTTCAGCCGATTACGGATAAGTGGATCTCCGATGCAAAGGCAAAGGGGCTTCCCGCTGAACCGATAGTAGCCGATATCAAGGCGTTGATAAAGAAACACTCGAAGAAGTAATTGAAGGTAAAAGGTCAAAAATGAAGAGTTAAAAGTAAACAGTGGATAGTGGATGATTATAAACCGGATTCCCGCTTTCTTTTTCGTCATTCCGCGGAAGCGGGAATATGCTCTTTTTAAATAGTTCTGGACTCCCATTTTCATGGGAGTGACGATATTGAGATTTTTTCGAAGACGTCAATATTTATGGGGATTATGAATAAAGTAAACGAGCTTTTGAATGGGCTGCTGACTTTTACAGGCGGAGTATTTCTTGTCGCTATGATTCTCCTGACATGCGGGAATATTCTTTTCCGCATTGTATGGGTGCCGATTCCGGGAACATATGAACTGATGGGCCTCTTCGGCGCGGTAGTAACGGCCTTTGCGCTGGGGCAGACGCAGGCAAGAAAGGGTCATGTCGCGGTTGATGTTCTTATTAATACCTTTTCGGCGAAAACAAAGAAAGTCCTGAAAGTGGCAGGCGATCTTGTTTGCATGCTTTTTTTCGTGATTGTAACATGGCAGCTTATAGTAAAAGGAAATATTTTGTGGAAAACAGGAGAGCTGACCGAAACCTTACAAATCATATATCATCCCTTTATTTATGCTGTCGCATTCGGATGCGCGGTTCTAACGCTTGTTTGTTTAGGTGACCTGCTTAGAGTGCTTTTTCAGGGAAAGGACGGCGGCAGATGAATCTTGCCGTTGAAGGCATCATAGGCATTGCCGTTCTGATGGCCGTAATTTTTTTCCTCGGCATTCCTGTCGGATTCGCGATGGGGATAGTTGGATTTATAGGTTTTTGTCATGTAGTATCGGTAAAGGCCGGGATCAACATGGTAAGCTCGGTCATGTGGTCCACCTTTTCCCAGCACGGACTTACCGTTATTCCGCTTTTTATTTTCATGGGCCAGATTGCCTTTTATTCCGGGGTCAATGAAAAACTTTATAATGCGGCATACAAATGGGTGGGGCACATCCGCGGCGGACTGGCAATGGCAACCGTAATGGCATGCGCCGCTTTTTCGGCCATATGCGGTTCTAATGCCGCGACAGCCGCCACGATGTCGACAGTCGCCCTGCCGGAAATGAAAAAGTACAATTACGATCCAAAACTGAGCACGGGAACGGTAGCGTGCGGATCTACGCTCGGTGTCGTTATACCTCCGAGCGTGGTACTGATCGTAATAGGTCTTTCCACCGAGCAGTCTATAGCAAAGCTTTTTTACGGAAGTGTTTTTCCTGGCCTGGCCCTTGCGTTGCTATTCATGGCAACGATCTATTCTGTTTGTACCGTGCATCCCGGATGGGGCCCGGTCGGCCCCCCAACTGGTTTTACAGAAAAAATTAAGGCCCTGTCCGGGGCGCTTGAAATGATCATTCTTTTCATGCTTGTGATGCTGGGACTCTTTTTCGGGATATTCACCCCTACGGAGGCAGGAGCCGTCGGTTCTTTTTTTGCCATACTTATCGGAATTATAAGACGGGGATTAAAATGGAAGGGTTTTCTTGCTTCCATTTCCGATACATTGCGGGTATCATGCATGGTCATAGTGATTATCGCAGGCGCCGTAATATTAGGACGCTTTCTCGCAGTTACGAGAATACCCTATGATATTGCGGACTGGGTTGTACTGCTTCCTGTTCCAAAAACCGTCATCATGCTTATAATTTTTGTTATTTACGCAATCGGCGGGATGTTCATGGATGCCCTCGCGCTTTTATTGATAACCATATCTATTTTCTTTCCTGTTGCCATTCAACTCGGATATGATCCTCTCTGGTTCGGTGTTACGATAACAGTCATTACTACTATGGGCGCAGTGACTCCGCCGGTAGGAGCCACAGCCTATGTTGTGGCCGGGATGGCGAAAGATGTTAGTCTTAATGAAGTCTTCAAGGGCGTTATATATTTTCTCCCGGCATATGCCATATGCGTATTATTACTGATGCTCTTCCCGAAAATAGTGACCTTTCTTCCAGAGCTTATAAAGTAACAGTCTCATCGAAACGAATCCGGCAGTTCCGAACTGGTTTAAAGAAGCGCCTATTTACTCCTTAAATTCTTTACGCAATTCAATCGGCTTTTTTTCTCACTTGAACCCTTGACTCCTTGAACCCTGTGTTCATCACTATTTTACTAACCCATTAATATTCAT
>CAZOEH010000394.1:0-3327 GCA_964578785.1 uncultured Desulfonema sp.
ACAGGATATAGATGACATAGATTTAGAGTTGTGAACGTTCTGCATGAACGTCCCCCCGTAGCGGTCCTAAATCGAAAAGGAGTACCTATGAACAAATGTCTTGTTATCGTTGATTTGCAGAATGATTATTTCCCCGGCGGCAAAATGGAACTTTTCGGTATTGAAGCTGCTGCAGAAAATGCCCGGATTCTCCTGACTGAATTTAGAAAGTCAAAATCACCTATCATACATATACAGCACATTTCTATTCCTCCTAACGCATTCTTCTTCTTACCCGGAACAGAAGGCGCAAAAATAAATGACAAGGTATCTCCCCAGGAGGGTGAAGCGGTTGTAGTTAAAAATTATCCAAACAGCTTTCGCGATACATCTTTATTGGAAACCCTAAGGAATATGCGTATTAACGATCTCGTCATCTGCGGTGCTATGAGCCATATGTGCATAGACGCAACAACCCGCGCAGCTTTCGATTTGGGCTTCAATTGTGTTGTTGCCGAGAATGCATGCGCAACAATGGATTTGTTCTTTAATAATAAGATCATAAAAGCATCAGAGGTTCATGCATCCTTTATGGCTGCATTATCATTTCCTTACGCCAAGGTAGTATTGACAAAAGAGATTGTAAAAGAGATGGCATAATCAGATCATGCAGACGGACGCGGTATAGCCGCGCCGCTGGGGAAGATAATGGGCCGTTCGCGCGGAAAGTGACAGGCTTCAAGAGTTATGTAAAAGAAAGATAGGAGTGTCCAACATCGGCTTTCAGTCCGACTCGCTTCGCTCATGGCTGAAACCGGGCGATTGGCCTTCAAGAAAGAGGAATATAAGAATATGAATACAAAGATCATTATCAGAAACGAGACGCATGACGATGTTCGCGCGATAACTGAGGTGACTATTGAAGCGTTCAAGACCCTGGAGATCAGCAACCACACGGAGCAGTTCATCATCGACGCGCTGCGTGCCGCCAAAGCTCTTACGGTATCGCTGGTCGCAGAAATGGATGGCCGGGTGATAGGGCATATTGCTTTCTCTCCCGTGACCATTTCCGACGGCACACCGAACTGGTACGGACTTGGACCTGTTTCCGTCTTGCCGGAGCACCAGCGGAATGGCATCGGCAAAGCCCTGATAAAAGAAGGGTTGTCATGCCTGAAAGATATGAATGCTCAAGGATGCTGTCTTGTTGGACATCCGGATTATTACAGGAAATTCGGGTTCACAAACATGCATGGACTTGTGCTTGAGGGAGTGCCGCAGGAGGTTTTCTTCTCTCTGTCTTTTGACGGGCATACCCCGCAGGGCACTGTCAATTTCCACGAAGGATTCAAAGCGGATGGCCAGCAATAGGGTGCAGGCTACGCTTTACAGCGCGCCTGATCTTTGGCGTCGGGTATTAACTTATGTATAAGAAGCGTGATTGCATCACCGGTATTTTCGAAAAGAGAGAACGAAAGGAAGTATAAGAATGCAAGATGTTATAGGAATTGCCTGGTTCAAGGACGAGGCTGCTTACCGCAAGGCGCTTTCGATCTTTACCGATCCCGAAAATATGCCTGCCAGTTTTAACGACTGGAAAGCCCTTGTAGAAAGGGAATGCGAATTAATTAAAGGCGGAGGCAATATCGCTATCCGCGCAGATATCGATCCGGAAACATTTATCGCCTGGTGCGCGTCTCATGGATTTGCAGCCAATTCCCGGGGGAGAATCGCGTTCGTCAACCATGTCGAGCTTGAGTATCAGAAGACCGGCAAAGGGACGATCATTGAATAGCACGTGGAGTTTGTCCTGCAGAGCCCACAGATCGATGATTGTAAGCGATAAGGGGTATTTGTGCAGAAAGTCCTTGACGGTTATTATTCAATATTATGACATGGCTTTAGAGTTGTGAACGTTCTGCACGAACGTCCCGTATCTGCCCTTTAGTTTTTCTACCCCGTCAGCATCATAAAAGCAGCGGCGGGAATGAGGAAGCAATTATCCGGGAAGGCTTCCGCTCTTTCGATATCGCGAACGATCTGATAGCCGGGAATCTTGAGTATCCGACCAAAATGCCGGAGAGCCGGGGCGATTTCCCGCCCGCTCTCTTTCACCTCGAAAAGGGCAAGGGGCTTGCCATCCTTGACCAGGACGAAATCAACCTCCCGTTTAGCCGTATCACGGATGTACATGACCTCGAATAACCCGAGACCTGTTTCCGTGAATCGCGCCGCCATCCCCGTAAGGGCTACCGCAAGGAGGTTCTCGAAACGCGGCCCCGTCTCCGACAGCAGTGACCAGTCGTAAAAGTAAAGCTTGGGTTCCTTTTTCAGGGAGCGCTGGATTTGTCTGTGCCAGGGCCGGATCGTGAATGCCAGATAGACTTCCTTCAGAACATCTATCCACTTGGTGATCGTGCTGTGGTGACAATTCAGGTCCTCCCGGAGAGAATTGATACTCAGGGGTGATCCGACCTTTAAAGGGAGGAGCTCGACCAAGTGCTCGAGCCCTCGGATATCGGCTATGCGGGACAGATCGCGGACATCCTCTCTGGTAAGAAGGGTTTTGTAATCGGTCTGCCAGCGGCGGTGAAACTTCGACGACGCCTTCAGGAATGGTTCCGGGAATCCACCGAAACGGAGCAAGCCTTCCAACGCATCCCGGGTTTTGTCCATATCGACTTTTCTAACTTCCCGGAGGAGGCCTTCGCCGTTTGCAAGGAGCAGATCGTCGCGCAGAACTAAGGAAAAATCCGCTACCGCCTCGGCTATCCCCAGCGGGAACATTCTGTATGAAAAGTAACGGCCCACAAGAGAATCTCCCGATTTTCGATACATGCCCAAACGCGAACTGCCAGTGACTAAAAGCCGGATCTTTTTGCGGTTGGAATCGTAGAATCCTTTGAGGATGTCCCGCCAGTTTTTCTGCTTGTGGATTTCGTCAAAAACCACCGGAACAGGCTTGCCCTTGTACCTTTCTTCGACGATATTCTTGAAAAAGAGCGGATTTCTGCGGTATTCAAGAATTATGGAGGGATCATCCCAGTTGAAATATGTGTCGTTGTGTCCGGCGGAGTCAAGCCAATCGTGTGCAAAGGTTGTCTTACCCACCTGGCGGGGACCGGTCAGAAAGATCATCTTATCTGCGTTCATTTCCAGATCGAAAAGGTATGTTGCAACCAAGCGTTCCATGGCGATAAAATTTCATACTTGTGAAAGAAAATCATGATTTATTTTCATCGTTGTGAAAAAATATCCGGGAAGAAAAGGGGCTTGTCGATGTCATCCTCCGCGAAACGGTTTTACAAATTATCTTGTTGATCCTGTAAATCCTGTCAGATAAGTTTT
>CAZOEH010000395.1:0-3322 GCA_964578785.1 uncultured Desulfonema sp.
TAGCTCATGCCGGACAACCTGCACAGGATAGGAAGATCGGAATGAACGGGATGCAGCCCGGCGAGAGGATTTCCCTCGATGAAATTGGGCTTCCCGCCGGCATCCGACCTGATATCTATCCTTCCCGCATCCCTGCATCCGAGACCTCTCCAGGCTTCCAGGGAAACCTTTACGGCCTCGGAGGCCATCTCGTCGTCAACAAGGCGGTAGGTAACAAGCTCTTCATATTTCTTCTTGTTGATATACGAATAGGCGTCGCTTTCCGCCTCGCGGTTTAGAATGACCTCTATCACACCGGCTGATCTTGCCTCATCCCCCGAACCGATAATTCCGACTGTAAATTCCCTTCCCGGAAGATATCTTTCAATAAGCACAGGTTGCCGGAATCTGTCAAGAAGATAGCTGCATACCGACTGCAAATCATCCCTGTTTTTTATTCTGGACGCGGCGCTGATTCCTTTTCCGGTTCCTTCGGCAACAGGTTTTGCGAAAAGAGGAAAAGGCAGCGATACGGAATCAATATCCGGCAGTTTTTCCACAAGGGCGAAATCAGGGGTCGGTATCCGAAGATCCCGCACAACCCGTTTGGTCACGGCCTTGTTAAGGGTAAGGCTTAAGACAAGAGGGTCCGAAAAAGTGTATGGAATTTCATAGGCATCTAGCAGAGCGGGAATCTGCGCCTCTCTTCCTATGCCGTAAAGCCCTTCCGCGATATTAAAAACAATATCCCAGCGCTTTCCCGCGGAAAGAAATTCCACAAGCTTCTTAACATGTCCGATCCTTTCGGTTTCATACCCGAGATCAGACAGTGTATCATCAATCGCATCTATCGTATCTGCGCGGTCGAATTCGGCGGTCTCTTCATCGCCGAAACCCATGGCGATATATTCGTCGCGCAGATCATACGTAATGCCAACAACCATCAGTATACACCCTCTTCAAACCGCCTCTTTGAAGATGTGTCGGGATATCTGAACAGGAGATCTTCGTAATTCTTGAGCAGAATATCATCTCCGTAGCGTCCCATGACATACTCAGGCAGCAGGGGTATCTTCCCTCCGCCCCCCGGGGCATCGATGACGAAGCTCGGAACAGCCATACCGGTAGTGTGTCCCCTGAGGCCTTTTATTATTTCAAGCCCTTTTTCCACGGATGTCCTGAAATGGCCTGAACCTATAATCGGGTCACACTGGTAGAGATAATAGGGACGCACCCTGATTTTAAGAAGCCCCTGAACAAGTTTTTTCATTGTCTCAACATTATCATTTATACCTTTGAGAAGAACCGTCTGGCTTCCCAGCGGTATCCCGGCATCGGCAAGCCTGATGCAGGCGGCGCTTGTTTCAGGCGTGATCTCCTCGGGATGCATGAAATGAATGTTTATCCAGAGGGGATGATACCGTTTGAGCATTTTAACCAGTTTGGTGGTGATGCGCTGCGGGAGCACAACAGGGGCCTTGGTTCCGATGCGCACAATCTCCACATGAGGTATCCGGCAAAGACGCGAGAGGAGCCATTCCAGCGCTTCATCGGAAAGTGTAAGAGGATCTCCTCCGGAAAGAAGCACGTCTCTTATCGCCGTATTCGATTCTATGTAGGAAAGCGCTGCTTCCCAGTTTGCCCCGCCGCCATGCTCCGCTGCCGAACGGCCTACCATTCTTGATCTGGTGCAGTAACGGCAATAGGTCGAACAGAAATCCGTAACAAGAAAAAGGACGCGGTCGGGATAGCGGTGCACAAGCCCGTGAACGGGGCTGTCGGCTTCTTCCCCGAGCGGGTCTTCAGCCTCCCCGAAGGACCTGCAAAACTCGGCTTTGACAGGCACCACGGCGCGCCTTAAGGAATGCATCGGGTTTGTCTTGTCAAGAAGGCTCGCATAATAAGGAGTGATTGCAAGCGGAAAAGCTTCGCCGTTTGACTCCAGCGCCTCCCGCTCTTCCTGGGAGAGAGTCACGATTTGCGAAAGACTTTCAAGGCTTTTTATCCGGTTCTTAAGCTGCCATTGCCAGTCGTTCCATTCGGCAGGCGTTGAACGGAAAATAAATTGTTTTCTTAATATTCTTGAGGGCGGACGTTTAATCGGACGGACGGGAAGAAATTCAAGCCCGGAATGTCCGGAATCTGAAGCTCCGTCATTATTTATATTGACGGATTGCGACGGGGGTTCATCAATCTCATTCTGGTCGGTTTGCCTGTCTCCTGACGGGATTGCCTGAAAATCCGGGATTTTCATTGCCCTTCTGGAGACATCACCACGTCTCATTGAACGCGCGTTTTTCTGCATTTCACATGCTCCTTTTTTGTTTTAATATAATTGTTTTTATACGCCCTCTTTTGTCTCTGATGATAAAACCTTCGGTTTCGAAATAACCGTCTGCGTCTGCGGACGGCTCTCCTGCGATCCTGTCCGGAGTAAATGACGAACTGTTTATTCTCTCAGCAATTCGGTTGTTCAAAAGGAAAAAGACCGGCAGGTCCCTGCTGACAGGGAATGTAGAAAAGGGGGTTTTAAAAAGTCTGTTTAATCCGGTACCGGCGCCAAACGTCGCAAACAGCGACGGAGGTTCATCCGTATCATTCTGTTCGGACTGTCTGCCGCACGGCTGCAAAGAAGTAAAACATTCTTTTTTTCTCATTTTATCCGCTCTTGTATGTCCGACACTCTTCATCCGGTTTTATTAAACCCGGCCTTCGTTTCAGCTTAATAGAAATTTATTTCGGCGAATAACTAAAGCAACATTATTTATGTGTCAAGAATAAATAAACAAATTGCGATATTTATTTACAGCGTGTGATCCCCGGATATCGCTCCGTTTATGCCCGCACATTTTCATGCCGGGCATCGGTTCTTTCACTAGTCTTTCACTTGCCGCTCCGATTCGTCATCGTTCCGATCTCCGCAACCAGCCCGGAATCCAGTTCGCTGTAGAACTTCAAATGAATTATATAATCATTGAAAAGATGGTAGCTGACGCCGATCACGATACCGGTTTGCTTTATCTTTTCAGGCAGAGCATTCCCCGGAAACCCGAACAGCAGACCAAGACTCCTGCCGAGCAGGAAACTGGCATTCTTTCTGTCCGAAGTTTTAATATAAAAAGATATCCCGCTTGCCGAAATGTCGGAAAGCTCTCCCCTGAAAGCTTTTCCAACCGGATTTCCTGAGGCGTTTATCATCTGGACCGCCACCTTGCCTGAAATCTTATGCCTCTCCACCTGCCTGCGATCCATCCCCTTCTTTTTTAAAAGGGCATGAGCGCTCTCCGTTCTCAGCGAATAGTCCTTCAGTTTCGTCTCAAGAGTCGGAATCTCTTTGTTCCAT
>CAZOEH010000396.1:0-3320 GCA_964578785.1 uncultured Desulfonema sp.
CGCATATTCGATTAAAAGTCCTACCCCGGCAATAGCCAGGGCGCTTAAGAGAGTTGCCACATAAAAACCATATACCGGAATCAGGAGCCACTTCCATATGCTGTATGAAAGGAATGCTCCCAGCATGTAAAGGGATCCGTGGGCAAAATTCAGGACCCTTAAGACACCGAAAGTCAGGGATAAGCCTGAGGCGACCAGGAAGAGCAGAGCGCCTCTTGCTATCCCGCTTAAAAACTGATTGAACAGAACATCAAATGACATAGGATTTTCCTATCGGGTTACACCCGTCTTTTTCCAGACTTCCCTGACACCTTCTTCAGACCGCCATACCTGGTCTCCCGGAACCCTGACAATATCCTTCCACGTCTTGAAAGGAAAATTGGGGTCCTTTGCTATAATGCCCTGATAGCAGGGTACGCTTCCCATGTGATCGAGAGGACGGATAGTGAATTTACCCCGCAAACTGTCAAGAGTAATGCCTTCCATGGCTTTGATGACCTTTTCAGTGTCTGAAGATTTTGCTTTTTCAACCGCAGCCTTGATCAGATAGACCGAATCATAAGCCTGTACAGCCCACGAATCGGGATAGGCGCCGCGGGCTTTTCTGTATTTGCCGACAAATTCCATCATCTTGGGGTTAGGATCCATGAAGAAGCATCCTCTTCCGAATGCCATTACTCCGTCAGGCGCATCGGCGCCAAGGGCGACAAAGACCGGCAGGTCATAAAGGGCTATAAACGGTATCTTTTCAAAAAAACCGTAAGGTGCAGCCTGCTTGGTAAAAGCAACAAGATCGCCGCCGAAGAGTGAGCTGTGTACCGCATCGGGTTTCTGTGCCATGATGGCGGTAATAAATGATGTAAAATCTTTTTCTCCCGGTTTGGGCCATGCCTGATAAAGGATTTCAGAATCCGGTACAAGCTTTTTGATCTCCTCGACAAAGGCGGCTTCTTCGCGCCTGCCGAACTCATAATCCGGGGCGATTGTGCAGAACTTTTTGGCAGCCGGATACTTTTTATTCATGAAACGGGTAGCGGCAACAGCTTCCATATAAGTATTTGGAACTACCTGAGTTACATAAGGAGTGAATTTATCCACTACCTGGCCCTCTGTGTTGGCCATGCATGTTATCCTGAGCACCTTGCTCTCGGCGTGTACCACCTGGACTGCCAGAGCAACTCCGCTGCTGCACGGGCCGATTAAGAAATTTACTTTCTCCCTTAATATAAGATCCTTGGTCTCTCTCGCCCCGACATCCACCTTCATTTCGGTATCACGAACAATAAGATCCAGTTTTCTGCCCATGATTCCGCCCTTGGAATTGATTTCATCGACGGCGATTTTGATTCCCTGAACGGCGGATTCGGAGAGCATGTAGCAAGGGCCAGCATAGTCCCAGATGGCGCCGAGGCGTATGGGATCTTTGGCGCTTGCCTTGGTTCCGGCCAGAACCGTTACCGGAACGAGGAACATGGTGAGAATACATAAAAATACTGTGAAACCGGCCAATTTTTTCATCTTATACCTCCTTTTAGTTTTGGATTGTATTTTAAAAAATTAACCATCTGAAACACAGAAAAAGCAAAGCAAACTTATTTTTCGGCATAAGTCAGTACCATTCCGCCGTCAAAGAGCAGGTCTCCGCCGACGAGATATTTTGCAAAACGTGAAAAACCAAAGGTAAACAGATTTCCCACTTCTATGGGACTCATCATTTCTTTTACTCTTGAATTGCCCATCATGACTTTTTCAACGACCTCTTCAGGAGAGATGCCCCGCTGCCTGGCCTGGGACGGAATCTGTTTCAATGCAAGGGCCGTTTTTACAAAGCCAGTGCTTATGGAAAAAGCGCGTATCTTGCCCATCCCTTCCGCGGCGATAGACTGGCTAAGAGCCCGCAGTCCAAATTTCATGATGTTATAGGCGGGCTTGTTGATTGTGCATATATGAGCGTGAGCTGAAGCCATGTTTCCGATGGCCCCTGTTCCTCCGGGCCCTTTCTTAATATGCGGGATAATCAGTTTCGACAGATAGAGGGGCGCTCTCAGCATGAGCCGGTGCATCGTGTCATATTTATCCATCGGGAAGTTTTCGATTGAATCGATATGCTGGATTCCGGCTATATTGGCCAGAAATTTGATGTTTCCGAGTTTTGCGGCTTCTGAAACAGCCTTTTCCATATCATCATCCCGTGTGAGGTCGGCTCTTATAAAAATCATCTGCCCCCCCATTTCGCGGGCCATTTTCTGCGTTTTTTTCCCTTCATTTTCGTCAATGTCGAGACCGACCGTCATCAGGTTATTAGCGGCTGCAGCTATAGCCGTTGCCCTTCCGATTCCGCTGCCGGCTCCGGTAACCAGACAGACATTGCCTACATTAAAATTTTCATCCGACAGGTAAAGGATATCCTTTTTTTCAACGGCGGGTTCGCTGATGTCCATGAAGCATCTTTCCTTTTATGAGAACATAAGAACTTGTTTCAAAAAACGGCATGTGGAAATCATATTTGTTGAATTAACAGTGCAAAAGACAGGCCAAATAAATGGCTAAAACAAGGATTCTCTAAATAGTTGTATTATATTGAATAATAAAATGTTAATGAACTTGCTTCATTTCGTTGTTGTGTAGTATAAATTCTACACAATTAGGGATCGATTGGAATTTTATATGGGAATACCAGATCTTAAAAGAAAGTAGCCGTGAGCCTACATGTAGAGCATCGGCTACATATTTTTAGGCAAGAAGGATTATCTCCAAATTCCCTTTCTCTCAACTATTTGACCGGAATATTCAGCTTCTTCATCTTCTTATATAAGGCGGTGCGATGGATACCCAGCTTCTCTGAAGCTTTTTTCTTATTATTATTCGCCAGTCTTATGGCCTGCACGAGAGCCTCTCTTTCCATCTCTTCCCGCAATCTCTTCAGTGAAGCCGGATTGTACGGAGTAACGCCGGCTCCCAATGATTGCAGAAAAAAAGGCAGGTGATTTACCTCAATCGTATCTCCTTCAATGGAGTAGAGAATGCGCTCCAAAACATTGCTCAATTCCCTGACATTTCCCTGCCAGTCGTATTTCTCGAAGATGCTCATAACTTCCGGGGAAATCCGGGTCACATTCATACCAAGATCTTTATTCAGGCTGTTAACAAGATGCTCGGTTATGGTCCTTATATCCTCTTTTCTTTCACGAAGCGGCGGGATCTGGACGGGAATTACATTGAGGCGGTAGTATAAATCTTTTCTGAACTTTCCCTGCTCCACGCTTTGCCCCAGATTCTCCTGAGTAGCGGCAATCAGCCGGAAATCATAACGGGAAACG
>CAZOEH010000397.1:0-3292 GCA_964578785.1 uncultured Desulfonema sp.
ATGAGATCGAAGCGCCTTTGATTGCCCAAAAGGCAAAGCCGGGCCAGTTTGTAATTATTAAGGCCAATGAAACAGGAGAGAGGATTCCGCTTACCATGGCCGATACCGACCCGAAAAAGGGAACGATAACCGTAATATACATGGTCGTCGGAAAATCGACCGCTCTTTTCAAGACACTTAAAGTGGGCGAAGGCTATCAGGATGTCATAGGGCCTCTCGGAAAGCCGACGCATATTGAAAAGCTCGGAACAGTTGTTTGCGTGGGAGGCGGAACAGGTGTCGCGGTTCTGCATCCGATTACAAGAGCGCTTAAAGAGGCCGGGAACCACGTGATAGGAATTATAGGGGCGAGGAATAAGGGGCTTCTTATCCTTGAAGATCAGATGAAGGCCGCTTCAAGCGAGCTTTATGTATGTACCGATGACGGATCATACGGGCATCACGGATTTGTTACCGAGGTCTTAAAAAAAATGCTTGAAACAAAAGATGTGAAGCTTGTTGTCGGCATAGGTCCCGTTCCGATGATGAAATTTGTATCCAAGATGACTAAGGAATTCAATGTCAAGACACTTGTAAGTCTTAATCCGATAATGATTGACGGCACGGGTATGTGCGGCGGTTGCCGTGTATCTGTCGGGGGCCAGACCAAATTTGCCTGTGTTGACGGACCGGAATTTGACGGGCACCAGGTTGATTTCGACGGCCTGATGCAGCGGCTCCAGGCATACTGTCCGGAAGAAAAAAACTGTTACGAATCATATTGCAAACTGAATAAGTAGATTTTTTTCTTGTCATGGCGGTGCAAACAGTAAATTTTCGAATTCTATCTGAATTCTTATACGGAGGATTTTATGGCTGAAGAAGAGGTAAAAAAAGGCAAAAAAGAAGCGATCCCACGGCAGCCGATGCCGGAACAGGCTCCGGAAGTGCGGAGAAGAAATTTCAAGGAGGTTCCGACCGGATATACTCCTGAAACGGCGATACTGGAAGCGCAGAGATGCCTTCAATGCAAAAAACCAAGCTGTGTTGAAGGCTGTCCCGTCCAGGTTGATATCCCGGGTTTTATAAATCTTATAAAAGAAGGGAATTTTACTTTGGCGGCGAGGCGATTATGGCAGAAGAATTCTCTGCCTGCCGTTTGCGGAAGGGTCTGTCCGCAGGAGATACAGTGTGAGGGAAATTGTATCGTCGGGAAGAAAGGTCAGCCTGTCGCTATAGGGAATCTTGAAAGATTCGCCGCCGATTATGAGAGGCTTCACGGAACAGGAGAGCTTCCTCCCAAAGCGGCGCCTACAGGCAAAAAAGTCGCCGTTGTCGGTTCGGGACCTTCCGGTCTTACCGTTGCGGGCGATCTTATTGCAAAAGGGCATCAGGTTACGGTGCTCGAGGCCTTTCATAAGCCGGGCGGGGTGCTTGTCTACGGAATTCCCGAGTTCAGGCTTCCGAAGGATATCGTATTCTCAGAAGTCGCCTTCATGGAAAGACTTGGTGTTAAGCTTGAATGCAACAGTGTTGTGGGAAGAACAGTGACGCTCGATGAGCTGTTTGCACAGGGCAATGATGCTATTTATATCGGTGTAGGGGCCGGACTTCCGACATTCATGAATATTCCAGGCGAAAATCTTATCGGAGTTCTTTCAGCAAATGAATATCTGACCCGCGCAAACCTCATGAAAGCCTATCTCTTCCCGGAATATGACACGCCTATTGTGAAGGGGAAGAATGTTGTTGTTCTCGGCGCCGGAAACGTTGCGATGGATTCAGCAAGGACCGCAATGCGACTTGGAGCGGACAACGTGAAAATCGTATACAGAAGATCAAAAGAGGAGATGCCTGCGAGAAAAGCCGAGGTACACCACGCCGGGGAGGAAGGAATAGAATTCTTCCTGCTTACCGCTCCAACCCGTTTCCTTGGGGACGAAAAGGGGAGAATTACCGGTATGGAATGCCTGAAGATGGAACTCGGAGAACCCGACCAGTCTGGAAGACGGCGTCCTGTACCTATCAAGGGCTCGGAGTTTAAAATGGATTGCGACCTTGTTATCGTTGCCGTCGGAGCAGGCGCAAACCCGCTGCTTACCCGGTCGACTCCTGAACTGACTTTAAATAAGCGCGGATACATCATCGCCGATCCGGAAACCGGCAAAACTACAAAGAGGGGTGTGTGGGCGGGCGGTGATATTGTCACCGGTTCCGCGACCGTTATTCTTGCCATGGGGGCCGGAAGAAAAGCCGCCGACTCGATGCATAAATACCTTACCCTGGGATGGTAGTAAACGGGGCCGGATCCAAAGGGTCAAAGGCATATATTCACAAAGTAGAATAAAGTGAAGAGTGAATAGTCAAAAAGCCGGGAAGGAAGTAATCCTTTCCGGCTTCTCTTTTTAAAGCCGCTTCCGGCATATTCTGCAAATAATTATTTCCTTGACATAAGGAAGCATTTCATATAATTCTTCCTTACAAAAAGGAACCATAGGAAGGAAATATGCGCAAGGCAATTGAGGAGATTATCAGGGATTTTCAAAGTTCTGCACCGGTAAAACTGAGCATCAGGGAATTGAAAATACCCAAACTTCCTGCAGGACTTAACAAGCCGTTTGTTTTCATTGGCATGAGAAGAACCGGAAAAACCTACCTGCTTTTGCAGATTATTCAGGAATTGCAGGTTGAGGGAATTGATAAAGATAGAATCATTTATATTAATTTTGAAGATGAGCGTCTGGCCGATCTATCTGCCGATAAGTTGCGTTTGATTCTAGATTGCCACACTGAAATATATCCGGAAAAAAGCAAAAAGAGAAGGTTTCTTTTTCTCGATGAGGTTCAGGTTGTAAAGCACTGGGAAAAATTTGTCCGCCGTCTGATTGACAATGAAGATATGCAAATTTATCTGACGGGTTCATCTTCAAAATTATTAGGCTCGGAAGTTGCCGCTTCGTTGAGGGGAAGAAGTTTGACTTTTGAAGTAATGCCCTTTTCTTTCCGCGAATATCTATCGTACAGGAATGTTGACTATACCGGAATTCTTAATTCGAAATTGATCGGCCTTATCAAAAATATATTCAGCGATTATTTGGTTAACGGCGGTTTCCCTGAAACAATAAATATGGAAGAACAGCTGCGCCTCCAGACTTTACAGGAGTATATAACAGTGGCGGTGCACCGCGATATAGTGGAAAGGCATCAGCTGAAAAATCCTGATGCTCTGAAAGCGCTGATAAAATATCTGCTGGAAAATTCCGCCTCTCTTTTTTCTATTCATAAGGCCTATAATTTGTTCAAGTCCCAAGGC
>CAZOEH010000398.1:0-3282 GCA_964578785.1 uncultured Desulfonema sp.
TGTGGAGAAACGGTTTATGATAGAAAAGAGATGTGAGATCAAAAAAGACGATAAAGTTAAGGTGATAGCCGGTAAAGACAAGGGTAAAATCGGTAAAGTGGTCAGGGTTATAAGAAAAGACAACAGGATCCTTGTAGAGCATGTAAACGTTGTTAAACGGCATACGAGGCCGACGGCCAAGAACAGGCAGGGTGGAATTGTAGCCGGTGAAGCTCCGGTACATGCATCTAATGTCATGCTGATGTGCAACAAATGTATCAAGCCTGTCCGCATCAAGATGCAAAAGCTTGAGAACGGTAAAAAAGCCCGCGTGTGCCCGAAGTGCAGCGAGGTTATAGATAAATAGAAATAGTACTTGTAAGCCGTTGAAAAAAAACAAGTAGTCATCTGGATGTCAAAAACGGCATAAGGAGCCGTAACAAAATAGTCTGGAATGCACTATTTATTTCATAACGGCTCCTAATGAAGGTCGGGTTTTTGAAAGGAATATAATGGCACGGCTAAAACTTTATTATGACAAAGAGGTTGTCCCAAGGCTGATTGAAACCTTTAAGTATGGGAACAGAATGCAGGTTCCTAAACTTGAAAAGGTAGTACTTAATATAGGACTTGGGGAGGCTATTCATAATATAAAATTGCTTGACGCGGCTGTGGATGAGCTTAAGATTATAACAGGTCAGAAACCTGTTGTTACCCGCTCAAAAAAATCTATCGCCGCTTTTAAGCTGAGAATCGGGATGCCCATCGGATGTATGGTTACACTCCGCAAGGAACGTATGTACGATTTTCTGGACAAGCTTCTTAACACGGCTCTTCCGCGTGTAAGAGATTTCAGGGGAGTATCCAATAAAGCTTTTGACGGCTTTGGAAATTATACGCTCGGAATAAAGGAGCATATCATTTTTCCCGAAATCGATTATGATAAGATAGAGAAGATCAAAGGGCTGAATGTCTGCATTGTTACGAATGCAGCAACGGATGATGAAGGCAAAGAGCTTTTAAGGCTTCTTGGAATGCCTTTCAAGAGTTAGGAGCCGTTACGGAATAACCATTACATTTCTGTCATTTTCAGGCGGCTTCTTATGCCGGTCTTGGAATTTCAATGTGATGGTAATTTATAAAAAACGGCTTAATATAGTTTTTGAACTTTACTGTTTGATATCCCGGGTAAAAAGTTTATAAGGAGGATGATTTGGCGAAGCAGGCGCTTAGAAATAAGGCTAATGGTAAACCTAAATTCAGTGTAAGGGCATATAACAGATGCCCTATTTGCGGAAGGCCGCGGGCCTATATCAGAAAATTTGGAATTTGCCGTATTTGTTTCAGAAATCTTGCCTCAGCGGGTAAACTCCCCGGGGTTATTAAATCCAGCTGGTAAATAATTATTTATGGATTTGTTTTTTTGTTTATAACTTATTTGATATGGTTATAAAGATCGGAGAAAAGAATGGCAATGAGTGATCCAATAGCGGACATGTTGACCCGTATAAGGAATGCCGGAAAGGCGAAACTCAACAGTGTTGATATTCCCGGGTCGAAGTTGAAGACCGAGTTGGCAAAGGTCCTTAAGAATGAGGGATTTATAAAGAATTACAAATTCTTAAAAGACGACAAGCAGGGGATTTTGCGGATCTACCTTAAGTACGGCCAGGACCGGAACAGCGCTATTTTCGGTTTGGAAAGAATCAGCAAACCGGGGCGAAGAACATATGTGAAAAACAATAAGTTGAAACCGATATTCAGCGGTATGGGTCTTGCCGTTTTATCCACGTCAAAAGGTGTAATGACGGATAAGAAGGCTGCCAAAGAGAAACTTGGAGGCGAAGTCCTCTGCAAGGTTTGGTAAGAAAAGAGGAGTAACAGATGTCTCGTGTAGGAAAAAAACCGATTCAGGTCCCCGATAAAACCAAGATTTCATACAGGGATAAGGCAATAACCGTTGTCGGGGAAAAGGGCTCTCTGACCATCAAAATTCATCCGGACATAGATTTAAAGATTGATGGCGGCTTTATCAATGTTACGACCATCTCGGGTGACAGGTCGGGAAGGGCTTTACAGGGCCTTACAAGAAGCCTGGTCAATAATATGATAACCGGCGTCAACAAGGGTTTTGAGCGGATTCTTGAAATAAACGGCATAGGATACCGCGCTGAACTGAAAGGTAAAAGCATAGTTTTTAGTCTCGGTTTTTCTCATCCGGTTGTTTTTGATCTTCCTGACGGCATCAGCGCGGCTGTTGAGAAGAATACGGTTGTTAAGCTTTCCGGGATTGATAAGGAAAAACTCGGGCTGGCTGCCGCTTCGATAAGGAAATTAAAACCGCCTGAACCGTACAAGGGAAAAGGTATAAAATATTCCGAAGAGCGCATTCAGAAGAAAGCGGGAAAGACGGGTACGAAATAAAAGGAAATAAAATATGGGGTCACAAGATATTAAAGTGCAGGCACGGTTGAAGAGAAAAAAAAGAATCCGGAAAAAACTTTCCGGAACACAGGCGCGTCCCCGGTTGTGCGTCTTTAGAAGCGCAAAGCACATTTATGCCCAGATAATAGACGATACTACCGGTAATACTCTTGCTTCTGCATCGAGCACTGAAAAGGCTGTCGCCGTGCAGTCCGGCGGGGAAAAGAAAACCGCCATGGCAGGCCAGGTCGGAAAGACAATAGCTGCCCGTGCGATTGAAAAAGGGTATAAAAAGGTTGTTTTTGACCGTAACGGGTTTTTGTATCACGGCCGCATCAAGGCGGTATCGGACGGCGCGCGTGAAGCCGGTTTGGATTTCTAGTCTTTTATTATTAGTGAAGGAGGCAGGCCCTTGTTCAAACAGGATGCAGGCGATAATCAGTTGATTGATAAAGTGGTTCACATTAACCGGGTGGCGAAAGTTGTAAAGGGTGGCCGCAGGTTCAGTTTCAGCGCCATCGTTGTTGTAGGCGACGGGGAAGGCAGTGTAGGATGCGGTCTCGGAAAGGCCGGAGAAGTCCCGGAAGCAATCCGGAAAGGCGTGGACCAGGCAAAGAAGAATATGATAAGCGTTCCTCTTACGGAGGGAACAATTCCTTTCGAAGTTATAGGCAAATTCGGAGCAGGCAGGGTGCTGTTGAAGCCGGCTTCTAAAGGTACCGGGCTTATTGCAGGCGGAGCGGTCAGAGCGGTGCTTGAAGCCGCAGGTGTCCAGAACGTTCTTACGAAGTGCATGGGATCTCATAATCCCCATAATGTCGTCAAGGCAACGATTACCGGGTTGAAAAAATTGCAGAGCCGCGAGCAGGTGGCCGAAAG
>CAZOEH010000399.1:0-3276 GCA_964578785.1 uncultured Desulfonema sp.
CTTCCCTCTGACAAGGCGGCGCACTCTTCCTCCGGATTCGACCGTAACCTTTCCTGAAACCGCGATAATCTGCCTGATGCTGTTATGCGGATTTTTCATTTTATATATCGAGCCCGGATATATGACAAGACTTGTTACGGTAAAATCCTCTTTCTGTTCAAGGAGGGTGAGGCTCCCCCACGGATAATGGATCGTCCTGTGCTGCTGGTATTCCTTCCGTTTCTTCTGCTTAAGCTGCGCCACGATATTCCTGACATCCCGGCTGTTCTCCATATCCGAAACGAAAACAGAGTCGGGAGTCTCGACAACGACCATGTTCTCAAGGTGATTTACGGCGATGAGTCTCTGGCGTCCCATTATGAAGCAGTTTGCGGTATTCTCCGTCACAACATCGCCGTCTATGACATTGTTCTTTTCATCTTTCGGAAGAAAATCATAGAGCGATTTCCAGGAGCCAATGTCGCTCCATCCGAAATCGGAGGGGAGCACAACCCCTTTTTTCGTCTTCTCCATTATTGCCACATCAAGGGAGATATTATCGAGCTTTTCGTAGTTGCGTTTCGTTAGATGTTTTTTTCCCGATGCGATCTTTACCATTTTTTCATAAAGCAGGGGCTGGTATTTTTTGAATTCCCCGGCCATGATCCCGGCTCTGAACGCGAACATGCCGCTGTTCCAGTAAAAATTCCCGGCCGTGATATATCGCTCGGCGGTATCCCTGTCCGGCTTTTCGACGAATCTTTTAATAAGGCATCCGCCCGACGAGCCCTCCCCGCCTCCCTCTATGTAACCGTATCCTGTTTCGGGGTAATGAGGTTTTATGCCGAACGTTACAATGCAGCCCTCTTCGGCAAGTCTTATGGCCTTCTTAAGCCTGTCGTGAAAAAGCGGTATGTTTTTTATTACATGGTCGGCGGGAAAGACGCATATGACCGCGTCCTTTTCGGATTTCAGGATATCAAGCAGCGCAAGCAGAACGGCAGGCGCGGTATTTCTCCCGCACGGTTCGCATATGATCCTGCCGTCTGATGGAACGCCTATTGCTTCCATATGCCGCGCGGTTTCATGGAAATGCTCTTTCGCGCAGACTATCCTTACCTTGCCGATATCAAGAACCGGCTCAAGCCTCTTTATGGTGCTCTGGACAAGAGAATAATCGCCGATGAACCTGATAAGCTGTTTCGGATAAAGTTCTCTTGAAACCGGCCAGAGACGGGTCCCCGTTCCGCCCGCAAGAAGAACAGGGTATATACTGTATTTTGCTTTCGGCATCTCCCCTCTAAGCCTTTCCGTTTTTTCTGTAGAATTTATTGTTTTTCCTCACGCCGTTTTCGATCGGTGCGCAAACGGTGAAAACGGCCCCGTACCCCAGAAGATCGTTCACTTCCCTTGTAATCAGAGAGCCCGGCTTTATCTTCATCTCATCGGGAAGAGCTATCACCACGTCTGTTTTCCCGGGATTTCTCAGATGTATGTAGCCCTTCGATGAACCCGGGTGCTTCATAAATATTTGTTTAAGCTTCAGGAGGGATTCTCTGCCTGATACCGTCAAATCGATGTTGATATGTATTTCGGCAGTCCACATTTCCTCCGCCTTCTCAAGAGGAATCAGGGTCTCCGCAAGCACCTTCAGCGATTTTTCATCCTTCTGGATCCTGCCCTGGACAATGACAAGCCTCTCACCGGCAAGGAGCGCTCCGACCGAGGAGTAAACGGATGGGAAAACGGTGGTTTCGATGCTCCCGTGCATATCTTCGGTCACAACGTAGGCCATCGTATCGCCTTTCCTTGTTTGAATAATTCTCGTATTTATTATTATTCCACCGAATCTCGCCGTTTCACCGTCCTTCATATCCCTGATCGTAATGGAATCGGCATTCGTGAATCTTGAAAGAAGCTCTTCATACTTATTGAGCGGGTGCCCCGTTATGTAAAATCCGAGATATTCCTTTTCAAAGGCAAGGAGTTCCTTCTCTTCCCATTCGTCTATTTCAGGCATGCGCGGAAGATCGGCGGGAGCTTCATTCTCCTTCGGAGTCCCGAACAGGCCTATCTGGGGCCCTGTTCTTTCCCTCTGTACCCTCTGCCCGTATTCAACGGCATCGTCAAGAGAAGCCGTCATTCTTGAGCGGTAATCGCCTGTCGAATCGAATGCTCCGCATTTTATGAGGCTTTCTATGACCCGCTTGTTCACTTTTTTCAGATCAACGCGTTCGCAGAAATCAAACAGGGAAGAATATTTTTTCTCCTTTCGCGCCTCTATAACCGCCTCGATCGCCCCTTCGCCGACGTTCTTGACCGCCACAAGGCCGAACCTTATTTTATCGCCGATTACGGAAAATTCTCTTTCGCTCTCGTTTATATCGGGAGGAAGAACGGGTATCCCGTGACTGCCGCATTCTGCTATGAATTTCACCACGCTGTCGGTGGAGTTCATTTCACTCGTTAAAAGCGAGGCCATGAACTCAACAGGATAATGCGCCTTCAGGAACGCTGTGTGGTATGCGATAAGAGCGTATGCCGCGCTGTGGGACTTGTTGAACCCGTATCCGCCGAATTTGTCTATGAGGGAAAAAAGCTTGTCCGCCTCTCCCTTCAAAACGCCGTTTGCAACAGCCCCGCTCACAAAACGCTCCCTTTGCGCCGCCATGATCTCAGCGATCTTCTTCCCCATCGCCTTGCGGAGATCGTCAGCCTCGGCCATTGAATATCCGGCCAGAACGCCGGCTATCTTCATGACCTGCTCCTGGTAAACAATAACCCCGTAGGTCTCTTTCAGGATAGGCTCCAGCTCCGGAACGGAATATTCGACGGATCGCCGCCCGTGTTTTCTTTCGACGTAATCGTCTATCATACCGCTTTCTATGGGGCCGGGCCTGTAAAGAGCGACAAGAGCGGTTATGTCGTTAAAGTTCTCAGGAATAACCCTTTTTAAAAGGTCCTTCATCCCTTTGCTTTCAAGCTGAAATACCCCGGTGGTATCGCCGGCGGAAAGGAGGCGGTATGTGGCAGGATCATCAAGACCGAGCGTATCCATGTCGGGAGGAGTCTTCCCCTGTTTTGAAATCAGGGAAAGAGCGTTTGCTATCACGGTAAGGTTGCGGAGCCCCAGAAAATCAAATTTTACCAGCCCTATCTTTTCAACCCGTTTCATGTCGTACTGGGTTACAAGTTCGCCGTTCTTACCTCTGTAAAGCGGAAGGTACTCATCAAGCGGTTTGTCCGCAATGACGACTCCAGCCGCATGAGTGGAAGCGTGGCGCGGCAGCCCTTCAA